>NZ_JBEWTB010000002.1:3310000-3517500 GCF_040549045.1 Endozoicomonas sp. NE40
TTATTTTCAGTGGCAAGGTTAACCGAATAGGGTAGCCGTAGCGAAAGCGAGTCTTAATAGGGCGCCATAGTCGCTGGGAATAGACCCGAAACCGGGCGATCTATCCATGAGCAGGTTGAAGATCAGGTAACACTGATTGGAGGACCGAACCCACTGTCGTTGAAAAGCCAGGGGATGACTTGTGGATAGGAGTGAAAGGCTAATCAAGCCCGGAGATAGCTGGTTCTCCTCGAAAGCTATTTAGGTAGCGCCTCTTGTCTCACCATCGGGGGTAGAGCACTGTTTGGGCTAGGGGGTCATCCCGACTTACCAACCCCATGCAAACTCCGAATACCGATGAGTGCAATCAAGGGAGACACACGGCGGGTGCTAACGTCCGTCGTGGAAAGGGAAACAACCCAGACCGTCAGCTAAGGTCCCAAAGTAATAGTTAAGTGGGAAACGATGTGAGAAGGCCCAGACAGCCAGGAGGTTGGCTTAGAAGCAGCCACCCTTTAAAGAAAGCGTAATAGCTCACTGGTCGAGTCGGCTCGCGCGGAAGATTTAACGGGGCTCAAACTATTCACCGAAGCTACGGGTTCAATACTTTGTATTGAGCGGTAGAGGAGCGTTGTGTAAGCGGTTGAAGGTGTGCCGGGAGGCATGCTGGACGTATCACAAGTGCGAATGCTGACATGAGTAACGATAAGGGGAGTGAGATCCTCCCCCGCCGGAAGACCAAGGGTTCCTGCGCAACGCTAATCGGCGCAGGGTGAGTCGGCCCCTAAGGTGAGGTCGAAAGACGTAATCGATGGGAAACAGGTTAATATTCCTGTACCCCTTTTGACTGCGACGGAGTGACGGAGAAGGCTAGGCCAGCACGGTGATGGTTATCCGTGTTTAAGGTCGTAGGCTGTGGGTTCAGGCAAATCCGGACCCACAAAGCCGAGAACTGATGACGAACCGGCTACGGCCGGGAAGTGGTTGATGCCATGCTTCCAGGAAAAACTTCTAAGCTTCAGGTCAAAAGGGACCGTACCCCAAACCGACACAGGTGGTCAGGTAGAGAATACCAAGGCGCTTGAGAGAACTTGGGTGAAGGAACTAGGCAAAATGGCACCGTAACTTCGGGAGAAGGTGCGCCGGCTGGTGTGAAGGGCTTGCCCCGTAAGCACCGGCTGGTCGAAGATACCAGGTGGCTGCGACTGTTTATTAAAAACACAGCACTGTGCTAACACGTAAGTGGACGTATACGGTGTGACGCCTGCCCGGTGCCGGAAGGTTAATTGATGGGGTTAGCTTAGGCGAAGCTCTTGATCGAAGCCCCGGTAAACGGCGGCCGTAACTATAACGGTCCTAAGGTAGCGAAATTCCTTGTCGGGTAAGTTCCGACCTGCACGAATGGCGTAACGATGGCCACGCTGTCTCCACCCAAGACTCAGTGAAATTGAAATCGCTGTTAAGATGCAGTGTATCCGCGGCTAGACGGAAAGACCCCGTGAACCTTTACTACAGCTTCACAGTGGATCTTGATGTTGCTTGTGTAGGATAGGTGGGAGGCTTTGAAGTGTGGACGCCAGTCTGCATGGAGCCAACCTTGAAATACCACCCTGGCAATATTGAGGTTCTAACCCAGGTCCCTTACCGGGATCGGGGACATTGTGTGGTGGGTAGTTTGACTGGGGCGGTCTCCTCCCAAAGAGTAACGGAGGAGCACGAAGGTTGGCTAAGCACGGTCGGACATCGTGCGGTTAGTGTAAAGGCACAAGCCAGCTTGACTGCGAGACGTACATGTCGAGCAGGTACGAAAGTAGGTCTTAGTGATCCGGTGGTTCTGAATGGAAGGGCCATCGCTCAACGGATAAAAGGTACTCCGGGGATAACAGGCTGATACCGCCCAAGAGTTCACATCGACGGCGGTGTTTGGCACCTCGATGTCGGCTCATCACATCCTGGGGCTGAAGCCGGTCCCAAGGGTATGGCTGTTCGCCATTTAAAGTGGTACGCGAGCTGGGTTTAGAACGTCGTGAGACAGTTCGGTCCCTATCTGCCGTGGACGTTGGAAGTTTGAGGAGAGCTGCTCCTAGTACGAGAGGACCGGAGTGGACGAACCACTGGTGTTCGGGTTGTGTCGCCAGACGCATTGCCCGGTAGCTAAGTTCGGACGGGATAACCGCTGAAAGCATCTAAGCGGGAAGCCCCCTTCAAGATGAGACTTCCCTTGGCCCTAGAGGCCACATAAGAGACGTTGAAGACTACGACGTTGATAGGCGGGGTGTGTAAGCGTTGTGAGGCGTTGAGCTAACCCGTACTAATGACTCGAGAGGCTTGACCATATAACGCCAAAGCGATCTGGTTAACTAACCAGAGCCATACGCTAGAGAGTGTAAAGCAAGAAAGCTTAAAGAATTTGGATTCCGGATGGACGTTGAAAGACGGACATCAACCAGTTTTGCCTGGTGACCATAGAGTGTTGGAACCACCCGATCCCATCCCGAACTCGGAAGTGAAACGATACATCGCCGATGGTAGTGTGGGGATTCCCCATGTGAGAGTAGGTCATCGCCAGGCACATATTTAGAAAAGCCCGATAGAGCAATCTGTCGGGCTTTTTGCTGTATGCGGAAAATAAAAATTGAACACAGTCGTATACAACAATAAAAACGGAGAAAAGCTACACTAACATTCAATTCACGGTTTGTGTTGTTTTCCATTAGCTTTGGGAGATAGAAAATGGCTGCGTCCAAAGTTCTGATAATCACTGGTGGTTCCAGTGGGATAGGGGCAGAAACCGCCCGTCATATTGTCGAGGCTGGCTGGCAAGTTGTTATCGCTGGGCGTCGGATGGAAGCATTGAAGGCATTAAGCGGCGAGCTGGGTGGGAGCGAAAAAGCTTACCCTGTCGTCTGTGATGTAACTTCTTGGGAAGACCAGCAGAAGCTGGTCAGCGAGTCTTTAGAGCACTTTGGCAGAATAGATGCTGTTTTTGCCAACGCTGGTATTGGAGGCACTCCCGGAGGTTTCAGTGGTGCCGACCCTTTGCAATGGCGGGATCTGCTTCTGACTAACGTGTATGGTGTCGGATTGACCCTGAGAGCCAGTCTGGAAGAAATCAAAAAAAGAAAAGGCCATGTGGTCATCATGAGCTCCGCTGCTGGACGTCTGCATTTGTCAGGCTCCATGTACGGGGCGAGCAAGTGGGCTGTCACTGCCATTGGTTACAACCTGCGGGAAGAGCTGAAGGACACTGGCGTAAGAACCACCATTATTGAGCCGGGCGTTGTTGATACGCCGTTTTTTGATGAAGCTAAACCACACGGTTTGAGGGCTGAAGATATTGCCCGCACTGTCGTGTTCGCACTGTCTCAGCCTGACGGTATGAACCTGCATGAAATGACGATTTACCCGACCAGCAGCGCTTTCTGAGAGTCGGGAGTCGTAAGACTCCCGTCGTCAGGAATAAGAAAAACCATTAACCAAGAAATGCTTTGTAAGCCTTGTTACTGGTTTCTTCGCAATAGTGGTAGCCAATTTCATCGAGAAAACCATTAAGATGAACCCGATCCTCTGCTGGAACATTAAGACCAACGGCAACACGCCCATAGGCTGCACCGTGATTTCGATAATGGAACATGCTGATGTTCCAGCGTTTACCCAGTTTGTTCAGGAAATTGAGTAAAGCACCTGGCCGTTCGGGGAATTCAAAGCAATAAACCACTTCATTGTCTACGGCACTGCTGTGTCCACCCACCATGTGGCGAACGTGCAGTTTTGCCATTTCGTTGTCGGTGAGGTTTTCTACCGGATAACCTTTGTCGCGTAACTCGTTGATCAGGTTGTCGATGGGCATCTGGTCCGGATGCACCTGAACACCGACAAAAATGCTGGCGTTTACAGGGTCGTGGTAGCGGTAGTTGAATTCAGTGACGTTACGTTTGCCCAGTGTTTCGCAGAAGGTTTTAAAACTACCGGGGCGTTCAGGAATGGTGACTGAGATAATCGCCTCACGCTTTTCACCCAGTTCCGCCCGTTCAGAAACATAGCGAAGACGGTCAAAGTTAACATTGGCACCCGAGTCTATTGCCATCAATGTTTGCTGTTGAACTCTTTCCCGCTCAACAAATTTCTTCAGACCCGCAACCGCCGTTGCCCCGGCGGTTTCACAGATAGACCGGGTGTCATCGAAGATGTCTTTTATGGCTGCACAGATTTCATCTGCACTAACGGTAATGACTTCATCAATATACTCCCTGCAAAGCTTGAAGGTTTCCTCACCAATTTGTGCCACGGCAATGCCATCTGCAAAGATGCCTACGTGGGGGAGAACTACACGTTCGCCAGCGTCTAATGCCGCTTTCAGACAGGCGGACTCTTCGTATTCAACACCAATCACCTTAATGTCCGGGCGGAGATACTTGATGTAGGTAGCGATACCGGCAGCCAGTCCGCCTCCGCCGACAGGAACAAAAACAGCATCCAGCGGTCCGGTATGCTGGCGGAGTATTTCCATACCGATCGTTCCCTGTCCGGCAATGGTATCAGGGTCATCGTAAGGGTGGATAAAGGTGTAGCCATGCTGCTCAACCAGTTCCAGGGCATGTTTCAGTGCCTGGTCAAAGGCGTCTCCATGCAGAATAACGCTGGCGCCTCTGGCTTTACACGACCGAACCTTTATTTCCGGTGTGGTGGTGGGCATAACAATAATGGCTTCAATGCCCAGTTTTTTTGCTGCAAGCGCTACGCCCTGGGCATGATTGCCTGCTGAAGCGGCAATCACACCACGGCTTTTCTGCTCCTCATTGAGCTGGGCAATTTTGTTATAGGCACCACGAATTTTGAAAGAAAATACGGGCTGAAGGTCTTCCCGTTTGAGAAGAATGTTATTGCCCAGACGTTCGCTCAGGAAGGGAGCTGGATCGACAGGTGTTTCTACCGCGACATCATAGACCCTGGCTTCCAGAATCTTTCTTATATAGTGGTGAGGCATTTTGTTCTGCTATTTATACTGACTTTTTTTGGATTTTCATTAGTTTTGGGCATTCTAAAGGAAATCGGTCAGAGTTGAGTAGTATAATTCTTGTTTTCCCCGTGTCTCATGCTGTTAAGGTAACGTAATGACTCAGGACGAACTGAAAAAAGCAACGGCTGAAGCCGCTCTGGAACGTATTCTTCCACATCTGGAAGATGACATGATCATCGGTATCGGTACAGGTTCCACCGCTAACTTCTTTATTGATGCCCTGGCTGAGCATAAGGCGAAGTTTGATGGTTGCGTGGCCAGCTCTGAAGCGTCTGCAGACCGCCTGAAAGGTCACGGAATCCCCGTTTACGATCTGAACAGTGTTTCCAGCCTGCGCTTTTACATCGACGGTGCTGATGAAACCAATGAACACCTGCACCTGATCAAAGGTGGTGGCGCTGCCCTGACCCGTGAAAAAATTGTGGCAGCTGTAGCGGATGAATTTATTTGTATTGCTGATGGCAGCAAGAAAGTGGCTGTGTTGGGTCAGTTCCCACTGCCCGTTGAAGTGATTCCAATGGCCCGCAGTTATGTTGCCCGTGAACTGGTTAAGCTGGGTGGTGATCCGGTTTATCGCGAAGGTGTAGTGACTGACAATGGTAATGTCATTCTGGATGTCTGGAATATGCAAATTACCGATGCGGTTGCTACTGAAGAGAAAATCAACCAGATCGTAGGTGTGGTCACTAACGGCTTATTTGCTGCCCGACCAGCCAATGTGCTGTTGCTGGGTACTGAAGACGGCGTGAAAACCATCACTGCCTGATCATTACTGTCTGATTATTAAAAACGGCCGGTTGAACCGGCCGTTTTTAATAAACCTGGTTTCATCATTCTGATATCAGTAAAGACTGGCAAAGAAAAAATGTAAGGCTGTGATAATGCTGCCAAATGATATGGTCAGCAGGACAAGTTCGCTGAACTTCAGCTTGTAGTCATAATTATTTTCATCCCTCTCCATTTCCATAGTACAGCTCCCTCTATGACAGGCTTTTTCTGGTGTTACTATTCTTTCCCAGAGCCAGTTGATTCAGTTTTTTCCTTTTATATCCTCAAGTTTAAAGCGGTTACTAATATTGATCCTTGCTACATTGGTCGGAAATTCGACTTATGTCTTATAAAAAGCATGAGCAAGAGAAATTGCCCATCCACTCAGGGAATAGAAAAAAATCATGGAAAAAGCAGCACATAGTTGCTGATCTGGTTGTAAAAAATTATTAATATAGCGAGTGGTAAGCACCAGGGATTTTAAAATAACAAGTCGAAACCATCCTTTAGGAAAGGGCGTCAACACAATGAAGAATAATAAAAAAACATTATTGAGCCTTACGGCATCCATGCTTCTGGCTGGAGGCATGGGTATGGCTCAGGCTGCCGATACCATCAAAATTGCTCTGGCGGGTCCTGTAACAGGCCCTGTTGCACAGTATGGGGATATGCAGTTTACCGGTGCCAAAATGGCGATCGAGCAGATCAATAAAGCAGGCGGAGTCAATGGCAAGCAACTGGAAGCCATGGTTTTCGACGACGCCTGTGATCCTAAGCAGGCCGTAGCTGTGGCGAACAGAATTGCTAACCAAAGGGTTCGGTTTGTTGTTGGTCACCTCTGTTCCTCCTCTACTCAGCCTGCTTCCGATGTTTACGAAGATGAAGGCATTCTGATGATTACTGCGGCTTCAACCAGCCCGGAAATTACCAGCCGTGGTTATAAGATGATTTTCCGAACTATTGGCCTGGACAGTTTGCAGGGGCCAACCGCAGGCAAATATATCGTTGAAAAAATCAAGCCAAAGAAAATGGCAGTGGTTCATGACAAACAGCAATACGGCGAAGGCATTGCCAGAGCGGTCAAGGATGTTGTGGAAAAGGCAGGTATTAATGTGGCGGTATTTGAAGGTGTCACTTCCGGTGACAAAGACTTCTCTGCGCTCATTGCCAAACTGAAAAGAGAAAATGTCGAGTTTGTTTATTATGGCGGCTACCACCCAGAACTGGGTTTGATCTTACGACAAAGCGCCGAGAAGGGTTTAAAGGTACCGTTTATGGGGCCTGAAGGCGTGGGTAATAAAGATATATCTGCTATTGCCGGTGAAGCTTCAGAAGGCTTACTGGTCACCCTGCCAAAGAGTTTCGACCAGGACCCGGCCAATGCGAAACTGGTTGAAGCCATCAAGGCAAAAGGCGATGACGCATCGGGTCCCTTTGTTTTCCCGGCTTACTCTGCGGTACAGGTGATGGCAGACAGCATGAAGATGGTTAAGAATGAAGACCCTGAAGAGGTAGCGGAAGTGCTGCGCAGGAATGTTTTTGCGACACCAACCGGACAGCTGACCTTCGATGGCAAGGGCGATCTCAAGGACTTCAGCTTTGTCGTGTATAAGTGGCATGCCGATGGCACCAAAACGGCGCTGGATTGATTGTCTTATACAAACTTAAGACATTTGTTGTCTAATAAAAATAAGAAGTACAGGGCCTGACTGAACGACGCTCGTCGTTGTCAGGCTCTGGGGATTCTACTATGACAGACTCTCTTTACTATTTTATTCAGCAACTCCTCAATGGATTGACGGTTGGCAGCACCTACGCCCTGATCGCCATAGGCTACACGATGGTCTATGGCATTATTGGCATGATCAATTTTGCGCATGGCGAAATCTACATGATTGGCAGTTACATTGCCTTCATTGTATTAGCGGCACTGGCCATGATGGGAATTGACAGTGTCGTTTTAATGCTGGCTGGCGCTTTTATTATCAGCATTATCATCACCAGTACTTACGGCTTTGCTGTTGAACGGGTGGCTTATCGTCCTTTGAGAAACAGCAACCGCCTGATAGCCCTGATCTCCGCCATAGGCATGTCTATTTTTCTGCAAAATTATGTTCGTCTGGCGCAGGGCTCAAGGGATATTGCCATGCCTGGCCTGATCAATGGAGGCTGGGTTTTTGGACCTGAGGATGGCTTTAATGCCACCCTGTCGTATATGCAGGTGATTATTTTTATGGTCACCTTTATTTCGATGACGGCTCTCACGCTGTTTATTTCCCGTTCGCGTATGGGCAGAGCCTGTCGTGCCTGTGCTGAAGACCTGGGTATGACCGGATTGCTGGGAATTAATACCAACCAGATTATTTCACTGACTTTTGTTATTGGAGCGGCACTGGCTGCTGTGGCAGGGGTTTTGTTGGGACTGTATTACGGTGTTGTGAATCCCTACATTGGCTTTATGGCCGGGTTGAAAGCGTTTACCGCTGCGGTGCTGGGGGGAATTGGCAGTATTCCCGGGGCTGTACTGGGTGGGTTGATTCTTGGGGTGACGGAGGCGATGACGGCAGGTTATTTCAGTACTGAATACAAAGACGCTGTTGCTTTCAGTCTGCTGGTCCTGATTCTGTTGTTCAGGCCCACAGGTATCCTTGGACGTCCGGAGGTTGAAAAAGTATGAAAGCACTTCGATGGACTCCGGCCATTCTGTCATCAGTGGTTCTGGTGATTCTTGCCAGCCTTATGCTGGGTGTACGACTTCAGTCTGATGGTATGATTCTGCGGATTAAGGGGGTTGAATCATCCATCTATACGTCAATCGCCATAGCTACTGCTGTTGTTTTTATCTTTCAGCTGTTCAGGGACTGGCTGGATCATGGCCTTAAATCAGTAAAGCAGCGTTTGCCTGCTGTGCCGGTTCTGACGACCAAACCCGCTTATTTTGACTCTTATTACAAGAACGCCCGCAGGCTGGTGCTTTGTTTTGCCGTTGCCGCTTTATTTGTCTGGCCGTTTTATGCCTCAAGAGGCGCTGTTGACCTGGCTACCCTGACGTTAATTTATGTCATGCTGGGACTTGGGTTAAATGTCGTTGTTGGTCTGGCGGGTTTGCTGGATCTGGGGTATGTCGGATTTTATGCGGTTGGGGCTTATGGTTACGCACTGCTGAATCAGTACTTTGGCGTGGACTTCTGGACCGGGCTATTAGCCGGTGGGCTTCTGGCGGCCTTCTTTGGTTTTATTCTTGGCTTCCCGGTTTTACGTCTGAGAGGGGATTATCTTGCCATCGTGACGCTGGGGTTTGGAGAGATTATCCGCATCCTGCTGAATAACTGGACGGAATTGACCAATGGCCCTAATGGCATTTCCCAGATTCCCAAGCCCACACTGTTTGGTCTGGAGTTTAACCGACGTGCCAGAGAAGGCACGGCCTTCCACGAGTTTTTTGGGATTGATTACAGCGGCGTATATAAAGTTATCTTCCTTTATATTCTTGCCCTGCTGCTGGTTCTGGCGACACTGTTTGTCATTAATCGCTTACTTCGAATGCCTATTGGCAGAGCCTGGGAAGCGTTAAGGGAGGATGATATAGCCTGCCGGTCACTGGGCCTGAATCCAACGGCGATCAAACTGTCTGCTTTTACCATCGGTGCTACTTTTGCTGGTTTTGCCGGAACCTTCTTTGCTGCACGACAGGGTTTTATTAGTCCTGAGTCGTTTACCTTTATTGAGTCAGCCATCATTCTCGCCATTGTTGTGCTTGGGGGCATGGGGTCTCAGCTGGGGGTGATTCTTGCTGCGGTGATTATGACGATGTTGCCGGAACTGGCTAGGGAGTTTCAGGAATACCGTATGCTGATGTTTGGCTTGATGATGGTATGCATGATGATCTGGCGGCCTGAAGGCTTATTGCCCATGAAGCGCCCCCAGATAACGTTAAAAACCAAGAATAAAGCCTCTGAAGGTCAGGTTGTCGAAGCAGGAGCATCCTCATGAGTGAATGGTTATTGGAAGCCGATGATTTGAGTATGCGCTTTGGCGGGTTGCTGGCCGTGGATCAGGTGGCGCTGAAAGTCCGCCCGGGAGAGATTGTTTCTATTATTGGGCCAAACGGTGCTGGTAAAACAACAGTATTTAATTGCCTGACAGGCTTTTATAAGCCAACAGGCGGTGTTGTCCAGTTTAAGGGTAAGGCCATTCATCAATTGCCGGGGTTTAAAATATCCCGTCTGGGACTGGTTCGGACTTTTCAGAATGTCCGGTTGTTTAAATCGATGACTGTGCTGGAAAACCTTCTGGTGGCACAGCATCGGCACCTGAATACCAACCTGCTGTCCGGTCTGTTTAAAACACCGGCTTTTCGCCGTAGTGAGCGGAAGGCTCTGGAGCAGTCTGAATACTGGCTGGATAAGGTTGGGTTATCAGAGTTTGCCAATCGGGAAGCGGGGAACCTGGCTTATGGTCAACAGCGGCGACTGGAAATAGCCCGTTGCATGGTCACCAGACCAGAGCTTCTTATGCTGGATGAACCGGCTGCCGGCCTGAACCCTAATGAGACCGCAGAATTGAATGAGCTGATTTCAGACCTCAGAGACCATCATAATGTCTCTGTGTTGCTGATTGAACATGATATGAAACTGGTGATGGAGATTTCAGATCGTATATACGTGATTAATCAGGGGCGACCTCTGGCTTCCGGTGTTCCGGACAGGGTGCGAAGTCATCCGGAAGTGATCAAAGCTTATCTGGGGGAGTCCTGAATCATGGCAGATAATGTTATTGAAACATTGATGGGAAAGCCTTTGCTGAGTGTGGAAAAGGTTTCCGCTTTTTATGGCAAGGTTCAGGCACTGGATGGTATCAGTGTCGATATCTGGCCGGGGGAGATAGTGACTCTGATCGGTGCCAACGGGGCCGGTAAAACGTCATTATTACTGACCATCTGCGGTGAACCCAGGGCCAGCTCAGGCAGTATTATTTATGATGGTCAGGACATCGCACACAAACCAACATCAGACATTATGCGCTCGGGGCTGGCGATTGTACCTGAAGGGCGTCGGATTTTTTCCCGCCTCACGGTTGAGGAAAACCTGACCATGGGCGGCTTCTTTGTAGAAGGGAAAACGTTTCAGAAAAACTTTGAACACGTATTAGAGCTGTTTCCCCGACTCAAGGAGCGTTTAAAGCAACGTGGCGGCACCATGTCCGGTGGCGAGCAGCAAATGCTGGCCATTGCCAGGGCGCTGATGAGTTCTCCCCGGTTGATGCTTTTGGATGAGCCTTCGCTTGGGCTGGCCCCCATTATTATTCAGCAGATTTTTGAAATCATCGACAAGCTGCGCAGCGAAGGCGTGACGATTTTTCTGGTTGAACAGAATGCCAATCAGGCTCTGAAACTTGCAGACCGGGGCTATGTTCTGGAAAACGGACGCATTGTTCTACAGGATCAGGGCAGTGTCCTGTTGACCAACGAAGCAGTTCAGGAAGCGTATCTTGGTGCCTGAATTGCCAAATTAGTGACGTTGCGCTGTTTTGTATTCACCCTTTAAAGGTCGATACCTACCACTGATCAGACGGGTATCGACCCGTCCTTCCTCCTTTCTTTCTGCAATTATCCTGACAGACCGAAGATACGGGTAATGGACACTGTTGTCTGCCTGGAGATAGTTTGTGCTGCTTTCCTATAATTTTTACTGATTAAGCAGTACGAGGTGAGCAGTATGAAACCTTCGAATGATCAATTGAGCCGTCAGGAAATAGTCCTGCTGTCTCTTTCTCTTTTGGCACTGGGTTTGTCTTTACTTTATTTCGCTAAAAGTCTCTTTTCTGGTTTCTGAGAGGGGGGCATATCCGCTAAACCTTTCTGTGGTGGAGGCGATTGAATAAGGGTTAAACCCTGAACATCTGGCTGATCAGGATGCAATGGATTTGCCCTTTATGAAGCGAACAGACAGTCAACAATCACAGACCAAATTCAGACATGGACTCGCAGCCACTTTGTTTGGCTGGTTCATGCTGCTGTCTTTAACGCCTATCGCAATCATTGGTTTCAACGAGTACCGTGAAGGGAAAAATGCCATTGTCGATAGTCGCTATCAGGAGCTGACCACCATCAATCTCCTGTTGAGCCAGCAAATTAATGATTACTTTGATTCGGTTGTCACCAACCTGTTTATAAAGGCAGGCATAGCCCAGACGTTTCTGCAGAAGCTTGAGAGTAGTTTTATTCAGTCAGGAAGCAGCCTGAATGACTTTGTCTACTCAGAACCCTACAACTATATACTGGACGACTATTCCCGGGAGTTTCTTGATTTCCTGCGTTATTACGATTATTCCGATGTCATTCTGGCGGATGCGAATGGCAATATTCTTTACACGGTGAACGCCTATTCCGACCTTGGGAAAAACCTGTTTGAAGATGAATCACTTAAAGCAACTTCTTTTTCTCTTGCCGTCAAAAGCAGCATAGAACTGGCTGAACCCCGTTATGCTGATGTCGATTTATATCCAGCGATTCACGACCAGCCCGTCAGTTTCTTTATTCTGCCGCTCGTCAATGACCGGGAAGGCGTGGATGGTGTGCTGGCCGTTCAGATACTGGCTTATAACGTTCAAAGCATATTCGAGAACGATAACCAGTTTGGTGCGGGACTGAAATCCTACCTTGTGGGTACCGACCAGTATGTTCGCTACGGAACAGAGCTGGGTTCTGACCAGACCATGAAGGTTCAGGTCGATAACCCTCTGGTTGAAAACTGGATCAGTCGCCTGGATGAAGAGACTTTCGAGTTTGTTGAGCTTGATGAACACCTGGATCATGATCACGGTCATGATCACGATGAATTAAGTGAGAATGAGTTTGATGATCTGAGCCTGGATGTAGAGGAAACTGAGGAGCATTCAAAGGCAAAAGACATAATGGTTGCCAGTCGTGCTCATATTCTCAGTTATAAAAATGCTGGCAATCAACCTGTACTAGGCACTTTCCACCCCATAAATGTGGCGGGGACGCCACTGGTGATGATTTCAGAAGTACTGGAAACGGACGCTTTTTCTACGGTTAAAAGCTTCAGGAACCGGCTGCTGCTTATTACTGCGATCACCATTCTGCTGGTATTGATGATCGCCCTGCTGATTACCCGCAGGCTGGTAAAACCGATTCGTACCATTACCGCCTGGGTGAATCGGGTGGCGTCCGGAGACTATGTACAGGTTGATGTAATCAGTGGTCACAATGAAATCAGTGAGCTGAGTAGCAGCTTTGCTGAAATGACCGAAAAGTTACGGCGGGTAATTAATGAAAATAAAAGGAAAAGCTGGCAGCAGGATGGGCAGGCCGGGCTGAATAACAGCATTCGCGGTGAGCAGGAAATCTCTGACCTCTGTAAGCATATAGTGTCGTATCTGGCTCAATATCTGGATATGCAGACAGGCGCTATGTACGTTCTGGATGATGATAAACAGTTGCAGCTGATGGGCTCTTACGCCTGGAGTAAGCGCAAACAGACCAAAAACAGTTTCGAACTGGGTGAGGGTATGGTCGGGCAGGCCGCGCTTGAGCAGCAGACGATTGAACTCACCAATCTGCCAGATAATTACATGACCGTTGAGTCAGGTCTGGGTATGGCGGCTCCACACTCTGTTATTGTGGTGCCTCTGATGTATGAGAATGAAGTAAAGGGTGTTCTTGAGTTTGGGCTGTTGAAGCCACTGACCGAAGAGCAGAAAGCCTTCCTTGAGCAGTCCGTTGAAAACGTAGCGATTGGCATTAACTCAGCCCAATACCGAACCCGTGTTAACCAGCTGCTCGACAAAACCACCAAACAGTCAGAAGCCATGCGTGAACAGCAGGAAGAGTTGAAAGCTGTGAATGATGAGCTGGAAAATCGTGCCAAGATTCTGGAGGAATCACAGGAAGAACTGAAAGCTCAAAGTGAGGAGATGCAGAAGTCCAATGTTGAGCTGGAAGAAAAGACCGAAATGCTGCAACAGCAGAAAGCTGAAATTGAACGTAAGAACCTTGATATTGAACTGTCCAGCAAGACACTGGAAGAAAAAGCCAAAGAGCTTGAACTGGCCAGTAAATACAAGTCAGAGTTTCTGGCGAATATGTCCCATGAGCTTCGCACACCTCTGAACTCGCTGTTGCTGCTGGCGCAAATGCTGGCAGACAATGACGAGGGCAACCTGACCGAAGACCAGATTGAGTCTGCCGAGGTGATATACAACGGCGGTAAAGAGCTGCTTGACCTGATTAACGACATTCTTGACCTGTCCAAGGTTGAAGCGGGCAAGATGGCAGTTAATCTGGAAGACGTTGATGTTGAAGAACTGTGTACCAGCGCCAAAACACTCTTTAAGCCGCTGGCTGATGACCGTGGCCTCGACTTCTCCGTAGAAGTCGATCCCGGAACTACCCGGTGCATTCTTTCAGACAGCCAGCGGCTGATGCAGATTATCAAAAATTTCCTGTCTAACGGATTCAAGTTCACTGAAAAAGGCGGTGTTTATATCCGCATACACAATACCAGCCGACAGACAGAGCATGGTGAAGAGACTTTTGTGGCATTTGATGTCAGGGATACCGGTATAGGGATTCCGAAAGAGAAGCAAAAAGTCATATTTGAAGCTTTCCAGCAGGCGGATGGTTCAACCAGCCGCCAGTATGGTGGCACCGGCCTTGGTCTGGCTATTTCCCGGGAAATGGCAAACATGCTGGGCGGGTACATAGGGCTTGAAAGTACAGAAAATGAAGGCACAACCTTTACGCTCTATCTGCCAGACAATGCTGTCTGCTCTCTTACCGGTGAAAAAATTCTGGCAGAAAGTTACTCACCGGCTGTTTCTGATGGCCTGTCAGGAGCTGCAGCAGACAAACCTGCAACCTCTCCGGGAAAGGCTCGTAAAAAGGTCAGGGAAATGGCTGAGACACCGGCACCAGCTCCGAAAGCAGATGCTGCCCTATTGTCTTCAGACGGCAAAACCCTGTTGCTGATCGAAGACGATGAACACTTTTCCAACATTTTATGTCAGATAGCGAAAAACCATCAGTTTGTCTGTTTAGTGGCGCACAGTGGTCAGGAAGGCATTGAGATGGCTAAATCCAGTCGGCCAGGGGCTATTGTGCTTGATCTTGGTCTGCCCGATATGGACGGTGAAGCGGTTCTTAATATTCTCAAAAGCGAACCATTAACTCGCGATATTCCGGTTCATATTATTTCCGGGCCGGGATCGGGATGAGATTAAAAATTCTCATGCTGTGGGGTATTTAACCAAGCCTGTCACAGTAGCGGATCTGGAGTCCGTGTTTACCACCGTCGAGCAGGCTATCTCATCAGACATCAGTCATACATTGCTGCTTGATGCGGATGAAAGCAGCCGGGCGCACATGAAAGAACTGCTGGTGAAAAAAGGGCTGAATGTTGGCGAAGCCAAAACAGCTGCCGATGCCATGGTTTCACAGCTGGAACATCAATGGCAGTGCATTGTTATGGATGTTGACCTGCCAGATATGAGCGGGTTGGCGTTTCTGGAGGGACTGTACGAAAAATTGCAGGGAAAAATGCCTTCGATTGTTATTCATACCAGCAGAGTCCTGGGTAAGGAAGAACATAACCAGCTGCAAAAATTCAGCGGTTCGATGGTGATGAAAGGTGATATGGCATCGGACCGGGTGATTGATGAGGTCAGCCTGTTCATGCATTCCATTGACAATAACGATGGGACCGAAAAAGAACCTGTAAGTCTTCCGGAGAACTCTCTGGAAGGTCACAAAATATTGCTGGTGGATGATGACCTGCGTAATACCTTTGCTCTGTCAAAAGGGCTTCAGGCTATTGGGCTGGAAGTACTGATCGCTGATAACGGTGAGAATGCACTGAAGAAGCTGGAAGAAGAAGAGGGTATAGAACTGGTGTTGATGGATATCATGATGCCAGTGATGGATGGCTATGAAGCCATGACAAAGATGCGGGAACACCCGCAGTTGAAGGATATGCCGGTTATTGCACTTACGGCCAAGGCCATGTCAGACGACAAGTCTAAATGCATTGAGGCCGGAGCCAACGATTATATGACCAAGCCTGTAGACCTTGAAAAGCTGGTGGCTATGATGAAGCTGTGGTTATTCAAATGACAGAGACTTATCAGGATCTGGAGCTGCAGCTATTACTCGATGCAGTAAAAGCTCGATATGGATATGAGTTTGCCCATTATGCCCGGGCTTCAATGATGCGGCGAATTCGCAAGCATATGAGTGCGGCCAAAACAGACAGAATCAGCGACCTTATTCCCCTGTTTATCCATGATGAAGCCGCCTTTGCCCACTTTGTTAAAGATATGTCTGTCACCGTGACAGAGATGTTTCGTGACCCCGACTTTTTTCAGGCATTGCGCAAGAACATCATTCCTCTGTTAAAGACCTTTCCTTTTATAAAAATCTGGCATGCCGGTTGTGCGACAGGGCAGGAAGCGTACTCCATGGCAATCTTGCTGGACGAAGAAAATCTGCTGGATCGCTGCCAGATATACGCGACAGATTTTAATGAAAACTCCCTGAAAATTGCCCGCAGTGGCATTTATCCGGATGCTGAGTTGCCACTGTATGAAGACAATTACAGCAAGTCCGGTGGGTATACGTCATTGGAGAATTATTGCAGCCGGGGGTACGACTCGATCAAATTCAATGGCCGGCTGTCAGAGCATATTACCTTTGCCAACCATAATCTGGTATCGGATGGTGTCTTCGGTGAAATGAACCTTGTTCTGTGCCGCAATGTACTGATTTATTTCAACAATGAGTTGCAGGACCGGGTACTGAAACTGTTGATTGACAGTTTGAGGTCCCGGGGTATTTTGTGCCTTGGGCGGCGGGAAAATATTCAGTTCAGTGAATCGTCGAGCCAGCTCGAAACCGTTGACCGGCCTCAGCGAATATTCAGGAAAAAAGTCTGATGCCTGTTAAAGAAGTATCACCGGTTGAACGCATTGTAGTGATTGGCGCCTCGGCAGGAGGATTCAGCGCTCTGCAAACCATTTTTTCAGAGTTGGGAAGCGAATTTAATTTTCCCATACTGGTTTGTAAGCATCTGGGAATAGGTGATGAAAAAGGGCTGGTGGATGTTCTGGCTAACCGCACAGGCACTACGGTTATGTTGTCGCAGGATAAACTGCCTATGTACAACGGCTGCATTTATATGGCACCAGGCAATTACCACCTGCAGGTTGAGTCCCGTGACATGCTGAGCCTGAGTATTGACGAGAGGGTTTGCCACTCAAGGCCGGCCGTTGATGTTCTGTTTGAGTCAGCCGCTGATGTCTTTGGTGAAAACGTCACTGCCATTGTCCTGACCGGTGCAAACAGTGACGGGGCGGCAGGTGTAAGAGCTGTTAAAGAGGCAGGAGGCAAAGTGGTTGCTCAGTCACCTGAATCAGCAGAGGCGAAGATCATGCCTAAAGCGGCGATTGAGACGGGATGTACCGATGCCATTCTTGATCTGGAAGGCATTGCCGGTTATCTCAGGCAGCCATAAGCGAGCTTAAACAGTAACAGAGTTTACATAGACAGGAGTTGAGAGCAGAGGTGCCGCTCAAGGAAGGAGCCTATGAGTAACACAAGCAAAGTAAAAATTCTGGTGGTCGATGATCGCAAGGAAAATCTGTTGGCCATGGACAAACTTCTGAAACCCCTGGGGGCAGAAGTTCGCAAGGCGGATTCCGGAGAAGCTGCGCTGTCCGAAGTTCTGAACCACCAGTTTGCTGTCATCCTTCTGGACGTCCAGATGCCTGGAATGGATGGCTTTGAATGTGCCACCTTGCTGCACAGCAACAAGCAGACAGCGAACATTCCAATTATTTTCGTGACTGCGATCAACAAAGACCAGGCTTATGTCAACAAAGGCTACAAGGCTGGAGCCGTTGATTATCTTCCCAAACCGATTGTTCCGGAAATTCTGCTGGGTAAGGTAAAAGTCTTTTTGCAGCTGGAACAACAGCGACTGGAACTGGAAGATGTCACCAGGCAGCTGCGATGGATCAGCCGCAAAAACAAGCTGCTTCTGGATTGCGCCAGTGAAGGGATTGTGGGTCTGGATAATGACGGGAAGGTTTCATTTATTAATCCGGCAGCCTGCGCCCTGCTGGGCGGAACAGAAGAATCACTGTTGGAGAAGCATATCAGTCAATTTATGTATGCATCTAACGATGATGATCCCATGACCAGCTGGGACAGCTCCGGGATGAAAGAAAACTGTTTGCAGAACGGTGGTAATTTTCAGATGGCCTCTGACCTCTGGCGTCAGTCCGAGGGAAGCTTTCCGGCAGAGTTAAGCGCGGCAGCTCTGGTCAATGAAAAAAAACAGGTACAGGGTGCGGTTCTGGTGTTCAACGACATCACCGAGCGCAAGAAACTGGAAGATCAGCTCACCAGGATGGCGAAATACGACAACCTGACAGGGCTGGCCAACCGGGCGTTGTTCAAGGAGTTTTTGCAAATGTCCCTGGCTCGCAGTGAACGACGGAAAAAGAATACCGGGGTCATGTATCTTGACCTGGATCACTTCAAGGAAGTCAACGACACACTGGGGCATGACGCAGGAGATGCCTTGCTGGTGAGTGTCGCTAACCGGCTTCAGGAGTGCGTTCGTGATGGCGATATGGTGGCACGTCTTGGTGGCGACGAATTTGCCATTGTGCTGGATGATGTAGCAGAGCCCCAGGACGCCAAAACGATTGCAGAAAAAATTCTGGAACAGTTTGCCATACCCCATGATTTATCGGGTGAAATGCGCAAGGTAGGCACCAGTATTGGCATTGCAACATCCAGTCATTCAGGAGATGACCCTGATGCGCTGATCAAGGCGGCTGATGATGCTATGTATGTGGCAAAGAAAGCCGGCAGAAATGGCTACCGGATGGCGCATGAACTCAGGGAATAGTCTGCTCTGATATGAAAAAGCCCGCAGTTGCGGGCTTTTTCACAGGTGTAATGTTTTATCCGTTGATGGTCATTACATCACAGGGTAGGTGTAGGAAGCATCGACACCCAGAGGCAGACCCAGAGCCCAGAACAGCAGCAGGAAGGCGGTCCAGCCAATCATGAAGACGATGGAGTAAGGCATCATGATGGAAGCGACAGTACCGATACCTGCATTTTTAACATAACGCTGGGCAAAAACAATAATGACCGGGTAGTAGGCCATCATCGGGGTAATGATGTTGGAAGAGGAGTCACCAATACGGTAAGCCGCCTGTGTCAGTTCCGGAGAGATGCCCACAGCCATCAGCATAGGAATAAAGATCGGGCCAATTATCGCCCATTTCGCAGAGGCAGAACCCACACACAGGTTTACGACAGCTGTCAACAGAACAATACCAACAATGGTCACCTGACCCGGCAGGTTCATAGCTTGCAGAAGGTCGGCACCAGACAGTGCCAGCAGGGTGCCCAGGTTGGAGTCACCGAAAGCTTTCAGGAACTGGGAGCAGAAAAACGCCATCACGATGTAGCTGCTCATAGTCTTCATGGAACCGCCCATGCTGCCAATCACATCACGATGGTTCTTGAAGGTGCCAGTCATACGACCGTAGATCACACCCGGAGTCAGGAAGAAGATGAAGATGAATGGCACGATAGACCGCATCAGTGGTGAGCTGAATGCTGTCAGGCTTCCGTCTGCTGCACGCATTGGAGATGCTTCCGGTAAGGACAGGGCGAACAGGGCAATACCCATACCCAGAAGAACCAGAGAGCTGACTTTAAACGCACGATTTTCCTGAGCAGTGTAGCTGCTCATATCTTCGCCTTCGCCTTCTTCATCGCTGACTTCAACAGACTGCAGGTGAGGCTCTACAATACGTTCGGTCACGAACCAGCCCATCAGCGTCACCAGGAAGGTGGAGCAGAAGGTGAAGTAGAAGTTTGCCAGAGGGTTCATCTGGTAATCAGGGTCAAACAGCTGTGCCGCAGACTGGGTAAAGCTTTGCAGCAGCGGGTCCAGAGCAGATGGCAGCAGACCTGCGGAGAAGCCACCGGATACACCGGCAAACGCCGCGGCCAGACCAGCCAGAGGATGACGACCCGCAGCCTTAAAGATGATCGCACCGATTGGAATGACCAGTACATAACCGGCGTCCGTTGCGATGGAGCTGACCGCACCAATGAAAACAACAGCGGGTGCCAGCAGTTTATCCGGGGTGATGCGAATCATTTTTTTCAGGGCAATGGTGATGTAGCCGGAAGATTCAGCAATACCAACACCCATAACAGAGGCCAAAACCACACCCAGCGGAGCAAAGCTGGTAAACGTGGTGACCATAGAAGCAAACAGCTCTATGAGATAATCCACATCCATCAGGTTGGCAACCTGAATGGCTTCGCCTGTGCGTGGATTGATATAGCTAAAGCTGACCATGGAAAACAGTGCTGACAGCACCAGCACCAGAGCCAGACAGTAAACAAACAGCATAGCCGGATCAGGAAGGCGATTACCTGTCCGCTCTATTCCGTCAAGAAAGCGATCCATCAATGTCGGCTTGGCACTCACATTATCTGAGCCGCTTGCCGCACTACTCGCAACATTCATTAATAACTACCTTGGGTTTTATCTATTTAATCGTCAGTCACCTTTTATTCTTATTTTACAAAACTGTAACAAAGACTTTGCATTATA
This sequence comes from Endozoicomonas sp. NE40, assembly GCF_040549045.1. NCBI lineage: Bacteria > Pseudomonadati > Pseudomonadota > Gammaproteobacteria > Oceanospirillales > Endozoicomonadaceae > Endozoicomonas > Endozoicomonas lisbonensis. Next base: position 3,330,434 of record NZ_JBEWTB010000002.1, read on the forward strand.
AGTTATTGATATAAATCAATTTTTTTGTGATTTTTCTGTTCTGTGCGAAGTCTTAGTGAATAATTTCGAGCAATAGGGGTTTTTGTGGTTATTTTATCTGTCCTTACGGTAGGTATGAATAACTATTTGTTAGCAGTAGTTTAAAATAAACAGTATTCGCCCGATTGAATCAATATTCAGTCCGGGCGAGAGGTTAGCTGACGTCATTAAATGTCGAATGGCGTATTGAGTTTTTTTCTGACCATTACTTTCTTCAGTCTGGCAAAGCGCGGAAGGCCGTTGAGATAAGCCGGGTACTCTTCCCCCTCTATCAGGGGTTCGAGGTACTCACGACAGCTTCTGGTTATTCCAAAGCCATCTTCAGTGATGAAATCCGTGGGCATTTTACGCTCGAAGTTTGCAACTTTTTCGAGAGAGGCTTCTCCCACGGACCAGCGATAGGGGGCATTGGATTCTCGAATAATGGCAGACATCACGGCGTTTCTTCCGGTCACCGCCAGCTCGACAGCGGCTTTACCAACGGCGTAAGCCTGTTCAACATCGACACGGGAGGCAATGTGTCTGGCTGAGCGTTGCAGGTAATCAGCCACGGCGTAATGGTATTTGTAACCCAGCTCCTGCTTGATGGTGGTACATAGCGCCGGAGCCACACCGCCCAGCTGATGGTGACCAAATGAATCAACGACGGTGGTTGATGCTGACACAAAGCTGCCATCTTCGTAACGGGACCCTTCCGAAGCAACAATAACGCAGTAGCCTTCTTTTTCGGTGGTCTCCTTCACCTTGCGCAGAAAGCGTTCTTTATTCAGAGGAATTTCGGGAAAGACAATGATATGTGGAGGGTCACTGTCCTGCCGGGCGGCCAGTCCGGCTGCTGCTGCCAGCCAGCCCGCATGACGTCCCATGACCTCCATGATAAAGACTTTGGTGGATGTATCGCACATGGAAGCAATATCATGACTGGCCTCCTTGGTGGAGACGGCAAGGTACTTTGCGGCAGAGCCAAAGCCAGGGCAGTTGTCTGTCACTGTCAGGTCGTTGTCGATGGTTTTGGGGACACCAATACACGTCAGTGGATAACCCATCTCTTCACTCAGCCGGGAAACCTTCAGTGCGGTATCCATGGAGTCGTTGCCGCCATTGTAGAAAAAATAACCGATATCATGCGCCCTGAACACTTCGATCAGACGACGATATTCTTCTTCACTTTCTTCAATAGGTCTGAGCTTGTAGCGACAGGAACCAAAGGCCCCGCCCGGCGTTCGCAGCAGTGCGCCAATGGTTTCTTCGGATTCAAAACTGGTATCGATCAGTTCTTCCCGAAGCGCGCCTAGAATGCCGTTATGTCCGGCATAGACTTTTCCGATTTTGTCCTGATAGCGGCGAGCCGTTTCGATAACGGCGCAGGCGCTGGCATTAATAACGGCGGTTACACCGCCTGACTGGGCATAGAATGCGTGTTTGACTGACATCCTTAATAGCTCTCGTAACGAGTGATGTTTCTTTTTGTTCTGTGAAAATCATACTGAATGTTGGGGCAATACGGTATCCCCTGATTAAGAAACTGGTGTTACGCAGGCTGTGAATTATTCAGTAATTTCATAGTAAACTAGTCAGGATTTTGATTTTCCACTTTCATTTTTCACTTATATCGTTGCCTGGAGTCGCTGGATGCACATACATATTCTTGGAATCTGTGGCACTTTTATGGGCAGCCTGGCTCTGCTGGCAAAGGAGATGGGATTAACCGTCAGTGGTGCAGACCAGAATGTCTATCCTCCCATGAGTACACAGCTGGAAGCTCAGGGTATTGATCTTATTCAGGGGTATGATCCGGAGGTTCTGGATCAGCTCTGCCCTGATCTGGTCGTGATTGGTAATGCCATGACCAGAGGGAATCCTGTTATTGAATATGTTCTGGATAAAGGTATTCCTTATACTTCCGGCCCTCAATTTTTTGCTGAACAGGTATTGCGTGATAAATGGGTCATGGCGGTAGCCGGTACCCATGGAAAAACGACAACCAGCAGCATGCTGGCCTGGGTGCTTGAATATGCAGGGATGTCTCCGGGGTTTCTGATAGGCGGTGTTCCGGAAAATTTTGGCATTTCAGCCCGGTCAGGTGATACACCATTTTTTGTGGTTGAGGCTGATGAATACGACACGGCGTTTTTTGATAAGCGCTCTAAGTTTGTTCACTATCATCCCCGAACCTTGATAATGAATAACCTTGAATACGACCATGCTGATATTTTTCCAGATTTGTCGTCTATTCAGAAACAGTTTCATCATCTGGTTCGCACGATTCCTGCATCTGGCCGGATAATAATGCCGGGCGGAGACGCTGCGCTGGAAGATGTTATAGGTATGGGCTGCTGGTCGGAAATGGAGAAGGTCAGTTTAAGCGACAACAGTTGTGAGTGGTCAGCCAATATTCTGGAAGATGATGGCAGTCATTTTGAAGTCCTCAGGAATGGACTGATTGTTGGCCAGGTTCGCTGGGAGCATCAGGGGCGGCATAATGTCAGCAATGCCCTGGTCACCATTGCCGCTGCCCGGCATGTTGGCGTTTTACCAGCCCTGTGTTGTGAGGCTCTGTCGCTTTTCTGTGGCGTTAAACGTCGTATGGAGCTGGTGGGAGAAGTGAATGGTGTGCGCATATACGACGATTTCGCTCATCACCCAACCGCCATAGCCAGCACCCTTGAAGGTCTGCGGGCAAAGGTTGGGCCGCAAACCATCAAGGCGATTATTGAACCTCGCTCCAACACGATGAAAATGGGGCATCACAAAGAAGTGCTGGCTCAGTCAACAGCGGCGGCTTCGGAAGTGCTGTGGTTTGCGCCTGAAGCCATTGGCTGGCTGGAGGATTCGATTACAAAGAGCAGCCCGGTAAGCGCGAGGGTGATGAACTCAACCACTGAAATCATTGATTATCTGCTGGCATCGGCACAGCCCGATGAACACTGGGTCATTATGAGTAATGGTGGATTTGAGAAAATTCATACCCGCCTGCTTGAAGCGCTGAAAAACCGTGGATAAAAAACTAACTTCAGGATGTCAATGTGTCTGAATGGAAGGCTGACAAGCAAAATAGTACACAGAAAAAGAGCACACAGAAAAATAGTACACAACGGGTAACGCTGGCGATTACCGGAGCGTCCGGTGTCCAGTATGGTTTTCGACTGTTGCAGTGCCTTGTTGCTTCTGGGGTACAGGTGTTTTGCCTGGTTTCGAGGGCGGCAAGGGTTGTTTCAGCGGTTGAAGCTGATCTGACGTTGCCGGAAGAAGACTCCGGGCTGGAAGCGTTTCTGACCGATTATGCCCGGGCTGAACCTGGTCAGGTTAAAGTATTTGGTGATGAGCAGTGGATGTCCCCAGTGGCCTCAGGCAGTGGCGCACCTAGTCAAATGGTCGTGTGTCCCTGTAGTGCCGGGTCTTTATCGGCCATTGCCACGGGGGCCAGTAACAATCTGATTGAACGTGCCGCAGATGTGGTATTGAAAGAACGGCGGAAGCTTATTCTGGTACCCCGGGAAGCACCCTATTCGGAAATTCACCTGGAACACATGTTAAAGCTGACCCGGATGGGAGCGGTTGTGATTCCGGCTTCTCCCGGTTTTTACAATAAACCTGAATCAGTTGAGGACATGGTGGATTTTGTTGTTGCAAGGATTTTGAGCCAGCTGGGCTGTGAGCAGGAATTGATGCCCAGCTGGGGGGATCACTATTTATGAGCAGAAACCCGCTTTTGCAGGTTGTGTAACCATAGTACCAGGGCATCAAGAAATATCGCTGTTCGGGTTTCTTCTCCCGCAGCTCCTCCGGTGACTTCAGTGATAAAGGTCTCAGGCAGCTCCTGTCTTACCACTTCGTGCTGATAAAGGGCATGTGGCTGGTCGGAAACCACCAGGGTTTTGCCGCCAGCCGGTTTGCCATTGGGCGCTTTGTATTCCAGAAGCCACCTTTTCAGGGTGTCGCGGGTATTGGCTCGTTGCCAATGTGTGTCCTGCCAGTACCTTGGTGTATCTATGTAGATAACCGGCAGCCTGCGCATGTCTTCTGGCATTTCGGTTACTTCAAAAACCAGCCGGGCACCTTCTGTTTCCGTTAGTGGGCGAGCGCTTTTACGCGCTTTCTCCGATGCATTTTTACCAGCCACCCTGTCTGTCAGTGTATCGACCTGGTCAATCCCTGCGGTTAACGGGCGCTGTGCGACGAGGAACACGATCTGGTTGAAGCGAACGCCTTCCTGCCATAGCTTTACCAGCTGATTAAGGCGAATCTCCATTCTTGGCACCGTTGCGCCCAGCAGCAGGGCATATTCGAAATGCTGGCTGGAAGGCTTTAATTCATCGACCAGCCCGAGCTTTTCTAAATGTGCCATCACTTTTTGCTGTTTCTGAAAATCCAGTTTTATATCCGGCATTTCCCAGCGTTCCTGATCCGGCTTTCTGCGCCAGCGCTGGGAAGCATTAATGATTGAGTCCAGATCCAGAGTATGTGGTACATCCAGCTCGTCCAGCAGTGAAGACAAGGAGTTGATCAGTTCATCACTGTGGATCGGCGAGAGATGCCGTGGAGGGGCTGAATGGGTCGTTTCAGAATTCATTGCCGTCATCCATAACAGTACAAAAAACCATAAGCGATTGAGTCGCAGGCGGTACCCAGGGAGATAAGACAAGGTCATAGAGGCTGCCTTATGATGTCTTTATTTCGGCAACAGCATAGACCGGTTTAGCGCTGCAGGCAGGTCTAAACCGGTTGTTCAGTGAGGCTGGACAGGGCTGGAATGCTGATTCTGGCTGGAATATTTCATAAAACTCTGGTCAAGCTCAGGCGTTTCCCAGTTTTCCGGAAAATGCTTGGCAAGCGCTTCCATCATGACGGAATACTCATCAGCGGGCTTATTCAGCAGGTAGGTCAGGAAAGTATAGAGCTTGTTAGACATCTGCTGGTTAAAGCTGTTGAGCTGTTCCTGTGAAAGTTTTCCCTGTTTCAGGCTTTCATCAAGTTCAGACTCCCGGGTGCAGTTGGCGGCAATAATCAGGGCGAGCTTTTTGACGGTCTGGTCATTCATGGCAGTTCCTTAGCCTCCCGAAGGAAATGTGTTGGACTTATATCTTTAAAATTAGCAGTTAGTGACGGTCTTTTCTTGGTCAGGCAGACAGTTGCCCTGTCTGTGGGGGTGAAAGGCATTAAAAAGAGGTTTGCCAGCCTCTTTTTAATGCCTTGTCAGGGTAGTTTTCATATTTGTGCTGCATACCCGACCAGAATACCAGCTCCCACTACCATTCCCACAGGCCCCAGAGGCGCACCGATGATCATGCCGGCAATCGCTGCCACTTTGATCTTTGTACCTTTGGTGGTTCGAAGTAAATTCAGGTTTTTAAAAGGTTTAATCAGAAAGTCCTTCAATGATTTTGCTTTCGAACCAATGGTTTTCCATGCGTTTCTGGCAGAACGTTTCAAATGCAGTTCTGGCATTTTTATCGACTTCACCGACCGCGAAAAAGACTGCCACCATGACGTTGACGGTTTAGCAGCCTCATTGTCTGTGCCATTGCGTTTACGTTTCAGTTCGTAAGGGTCTGCAAATGGGTTATATACTCCATCGTCTGGCTTAATTGGGTTCATAGCTTATCTCCTTGCTTCCTTATCCCTGGCATTCCATTGGTGTGGAAGTCCTTCGAGTCAAGATAATGCATGGTGGTGGACAAGTGATCACTGACAGGAATGTCAGAATGACTGACAAAACAGTAAATTCAGAGGAAAGATTGTTTAACTCATTGATTTTTTTGGCAATTTAATTGCGAGTACCACAGGCTGATACTGTCAACTTCTTCCTCTGTCAGCATTTTGGCAATGTTCTCCATGGGGATATGATTGCCTCGGCGGCCTTCCCGGTAGTCCCGTAGCTGTTTGGCAAGGTAAACCTGCTTCTGGCAGGCAAGGTTCGGATTAAAGTCGGCAGTCCCTATGCCTTCCGGGCCATGGCAGCCTGAACAGAGTACCAGCGCCTTGTTTCGGGCAGCCTGCATTTGTGGAGACAGAGTGATTACTGATGACTCAGAGACAGGCTCTGAACAGCCGGAGAGCAGTAAAATTGAACAGAAGAGCAGGAAAGTCAGTGGCAACCGGATAAAAGCCATTAGTGACCGGATAAGAGTGGGCTTTAATGCTGTCACTGTTGATTCCTGCTCATTCTTTTTGTCTTGTACAGAATGTTATTAATCGATCGCAGTGCCATCTTCATTCAGGCGCAACCACTGATGAGAGTACCAGTAGTAACGTCTGCCATCCATAGAGGGCGCGGTGCAATTATAACGGCTTCTGCCAACCGACAGGCTGTTGGGGGTAACGGTTGTGAAGCGGGTTTTCTCATCATCCAGCCATTTTACGGGAATTTCCCCGGCGTTGGAGGCGTAACACTTCAGCTGATTTTTCTGAAAATCACCGTCTGCCAGCTCCAGGGTCAGCGATGGCTTCAGGTTGTTGTCTGTCACCATGGCTGAATCAGGCAGCTGTTTTTTTACAGGCAGTGGCAGGCTGTTGACCTTGGTTCTGAACCCCCGCATTTCTGCATAGTCCGCTGCCATTGGGTAACGGGGCAGCAGAGTAAAGTCGGAAAGCGGCCCGACAACACCAGACTGCTGACCAAAACCAACATAGCCCATGCTGGCAAGCAACTGCCTCAGTTCAGGGTTGGCTTCACCAAAGGGCCAGGCAAACAGTTTGACGCTTTGCCCTGTTTTTTCTTTGATACGGGCTTCGGTTTTCAGTATTTCGTCACGGTTACGGTTTACCCACTGCTGACGGGTTTCGTCGGGGTGCTTAACGACCATGTGAGAGTGGGTGATGGAGTGGTTGGCGATAGTGGCACCATGCTTTCCCATTTCCCGGAGTTGATCCCAGCTCAGGAATTGATGGTAGCCCTTGTCGACAGGCTCAATCGCTACAAAAACAGTGAAGGGATAGCCTTTCTCTTTAAGCAGTGGAAAAGCGTTCTCATAGATACTCTTATAGGCATCGTCAAAAGTAATGACAACCGTTTTATCCGGCAATGGTCTGCCGTCACGAACAGAGTTAACAACGTCAACAATGCTTTTTACCGTAAAACCATTGTCGTCAAGATAATCCAGATGTTGCTTCAGGCGATCTGGCGTGACGCTGGTGGATCTTGGGGTATCTTCACTGACGTGGTGATACTGTAAAAAAACGGCACTGTCAGCACTGTTTGCCATCGTGGAAATCAGTAACAGAGAACACAATGCGGTTTTAAACGACAGGAAACAGGAAAGTAGCTGTTTCATCGAACGTCCTTTATTGATGAGTTGTCTTGTTGGTCAGGCGACAGTACATAGGTTTTTAATAACCCACAATAGAAAAGTACAACAGAAAAGCCAGTGAGGTATCAGTAAAAAAAGGCACTCCGGATGAGTGCCTGTCTTTAGAGTGAGCCTGTGTCGTTCTTACCTTTGGCGAATAAGCCCTTCCTGCATGGTCGAAGCCACCAGACGCCCCTGTTGATCGAATATCTGCCCCCTCACCAGTCCTCTGGCACCGCTGGCGGTAGGACTGTCGATGGAGTAGAGCAGCCATTCATCCATACGGAATGGCCGGTGGAACCACATGGCGTGGTCAAGGCTGGCCACCTGCAGGTTGGGTTGCAGGAAGCGTACTCCATGAGGGAACAGCGCGGTGGGCAGAAAAGGCATATCCGAGGCAAAAGCGAGCAGGTACTTATGAACCCCCGACACATCAGGCATGGTGCCAGCAGCTTTAAACCAGACTTTGTTCAGTGGCGGACATTTTTCCGGAAGGAAAGGGTTAGACGGTTCTTCGTAACGAATGTCGATAGGTGACTCGCTTTGCAGTCTTTCCTGAACTGACGGAGGCAGAAAGTCCTTCATCTTGTTTTTCAGGATCTGGTCAGAAATCAGTCCTTCAGGGTCCTGACAGGGTGGCATGTCATCCTGATGTTCAAACCCCTCTTCCTGTATATGGAAAGAAGCGGAAAGGTTGAAAATGGGTCTGCCTTTCTGAATAGCAACAACACGGCGGGTGGTAAAACTTTTGCCGTCGCGGATACAGTCAACGTTGTAAACAATGGGCAGGTTCACGTCGCCTTCGCGCAGGAAATAGCTATGGAAGGAATGGACATGTCTTTCTCTGGGAACCGTTTGCCGGGCTGCCGACAATGCCTGCCCGATAACCTGACCGCCATACACTCTGCCCAGACCGTAGTCCTGGCTCTGGCCACGGAAAATATTTTCTTCAATGGCTTCCAGTTTGAGCAACTCCAACAGCTCGTCCAGAACTTTACTCATGCTCAATGGCCTCTTTCATCAATGGGTGAATCATGGCTGGCACGAACCTTGTCGTACCAGAGGGATGGGTTAATCAACTGCCCAGTGTCGTTAAGTTCAGGATAATATAAACGACGTTCGTCGCAATACCTTGCCAGTTCAGGGTAACCCCATTGGAACAGGGTTCTCTGATAAATATCCGCAGGCAGTTTAGGGCTGTCGTACATGCCTTTGATCAGTCGCTGTCGTTGCGCCTCAACCAGAATAACCGCTGCTGCCACGGAGACATTATAGGAAGCGACCATTCCCTGCATCGGGATAATAATATGCTGATCGGCCAGGGCGGCAGCCTCACTGGAAATGCCACGTTTTTCTGCCCCCAGCATCAGGGCGCAGGGCTGGGTGAAGTCAACCTCGTGGTAAGGGATTGCCTGTTCGGAAAAATGGGCAGCGACAATAGTGAAGCCCTGCTGTTTCAAATGAGCCGCTGTATCCTCAACCCGGTCATAGTGATGTACGCTGACATATTTGTGACTGCCCATGGAACGACGGCGAATGCCCCGGTAACCTTCTTTGGGCTGAGTCAGATGCAGGTCGGCTATCCCGACCGCATCGCAGGTTCTGATAATGGCAGATAGATTGTGGTTCTTGTGAACCTGATCCGTCATCACCGTTAAATCCGGTTGACGACGATCCAGTACTGCACGGAATTTGTGGTAACGCTCCGGTGTCATGGGTTTGATCATTGCCTGTGTAAAGTTCAGCGATTTTAGCTTTGGCAAAAGCAGGCGGCAAACGGTATGCTGCCGGACACGACGAATAAGATTCCGGTTGCTATGGAACTGAGTTACTTTGACAGCATTCATGCCTGGCTGGAGATACACCACCTCTGGCTGGGGCCGGTGATTGCCGTTGCTGCTTTTCTGGAAACGCTGGTCGCGGTCGGGCTGCTGTTGCCCGGTGTAGCCATTCTCTTTGCACTGGGGGCTCTGGCAGGCAGTGGTTTGCTGGATATAGTGGCCGTGTACCTTTGGGCTTTTCTGGGGGCTGCTCTGGGTGATGCGGTCAGCTACCAGCTTGGGTATCACTATCATAATCGGGTGCGAGGCTGGTGGCCGTTTTATAAACATACCGACTGGCTCGATAAAGGCGAACAGTTTATCCGGCGTTTTGGTGTAATGAGTATTGCTCTTGGGCGATTTGTCGGCCCTGTTCGCCCGGTGGTTCCGGTCGTTGCCGGTATGTTGAATATGCCACCCCGGCAGTTTTATATCGCTAATCTTGTGTCGTCTGTTCCCTGGGCAGTGGTGTATATGACGCCGGGTTTTCTGGCCGGAGCCGCCGTGGAGCTGGATGAAATCAAACAGATTCCGGAATGGGGCTGGTGGTCAATGGGCGCAGCCTGTCTGTTGATTGTGATGACAGTCTGGATAATAAAAACCTTGCGGGAAAAACGCTGAGTCAGTGACCGGAATAAACATATTTTTCCCGTTTGACCTGTCTGGAGCTAAACCCCATATCCAGTAATACTCTGGCGGCATCATCAATCATATTCGGATTTCCGCACAGGTACACCAGGTCCGAGTCTGTATCGAGGTTCAGGTATTCAAAGCGCTGTTGAACATAGCCCCTGAATTCATTGATGTTACTATCGACCTCGGGTTCCCGGCTCATGCAGACCTGATAGCTGAAGTTTGAGTGTTGCTCAGCAGCCTGTCTGAACTCCTGTTCATAGATCAGGTCAGTACGGTGTCTTACTCCCATAATGACCGTGACCGGTATGCCAGTCTCTGCCATTGAGGCCAGGGTTGGCAGCATTGCCCGGTAGGGTGCCAGCCCGGTTCCTGTGCCTGTTAGTATGATTTGTCCGGAATGTTCAGCGGGGGCTGTGAGAATACCAAATGGACCTGCCATCTGCAGTTGTACCCCCAAATCGGCCTGACTGAACAGCTCTGATGCCATGCCCCCCTCAACAAGGCTGATAGCGATTTCAAGATGACCCTCTTTGCGGAAGGAGTCCGGTGAGTTGGCAATGCTGTAGCTGCGCTTCTTTGTCGTGCCGTCCTGGTCAATCATAAATTGCACAAATTGTCCGGCAATAAAATCAAACTCGCCTTCAACCTGAAAATCCAGCTGAATGGTGTTGTTGCTCAGGGTATGGCGGTTGATCAGGGTCACCGGGTAGAGAGGACGGGACATAGGTTCTGTACCTTTTTTTATTTGCTCAAGGCTGTATTCGCTCAGGGCTTCTTAATGCACAGAACCAGTTTAGTACTCAATGACAATCAAACGCTAGACTTTTGGACGCACTCTGTGAGTTGCCGTGGCTGAGTATGGATCATCAGGCCAGTAATGTTTCGGGTAGCGTCCTTTCAGGTCTTTCTTTACTTCCTGATAGGTATTTTTCCAGAAGCTGGCAAGATCACGTGTGATCTGAACCGGACGCTGTGCCGGAGACAGCATTTCAATGGTCAGTGGCTGCTGATGAAAGGCGATGACTGGCGTCTCCAGTAAACCAAACAGTTCCTGCAGACGAAGGGACACTTTGGGTTCATCCGGCTTGCTGTAATCGACCCGGATATTTGAACCGCTGGGTGCCTGCCAGCGTTCGGGCGCTTCACGGTCAAGCAGCTGTTGTTGAGGCCAGCTTAACCGGCTAAGCAGGGCTTCACGTAAAGACAGTTTTTTCAGATGCTCCAGTTTTGTCATCCCATCCAGATAAGGCATCAGCCAGGCTTCCATCGTATCAAGAAGAGAGGCTTCATCACTGGCGGGCAGGAGATCATCCAGCCGGTCATTAAAACGGTTCAGAAAGACCAGGCGCTCACGGAGTTGCAGTGATTCCCGGTCCCAGGGAAGACACTGTATACCTTTCTGGCGGATACCATCCAGCAGAGCCCGTTTAATGGTGTCTGGATCAGGGTCTGGTATTTTCTGATGCTCCAGAACCAGCGCTCCCAGACGATCCTGTTGAGCCGCTATCACGCGCCCGGCTTTGCTGTCCCAGCGTGTCTCCTGATGCTCCTGAATATCTGCAAGACATTCGTCGTAAATAATGGCTTTATCAATGGCGCACGCCATAAAGACTCTGGCATTGCGATGGTGGCTGGCACCACCCAATGCTGGTATCACTAAATACTCTTCACTGGCGAGAGGGTCTTCCGGCGATAACTCTACCCCCTGACCAGAGCGGAGCAGATAGTGGCTGGTGGTTCCACGGCGTTGGGCGATACGGTCAGGATAAGCGGCAATCAACAGACGACCGGCTGTTTCACTGTTGGGTTCAACGGGTGGGGCGGCTTTAGCTTTCAGGCGACTTTCCCAGCGTTTCACCAGCTGCCGGGCTCTAAATAAACTACTTTTGTCGTTTTTTGGATTGGATGAATTGTCAAACAGATTCAGCCGGTGATGAATATTGGCAGAACGCTCTTTACCTGAAGAAAGCAGATCCCTTTCTGACAAAATAGCGGCCAGCTGGCAACCTGTACGCAGATAGCCACGTTCTGAAGCCTTCAGCAGCATGTGAGCAATACGGGGATGGGTTCCCAGCGCTGCCATCTGCAATCCCTGAGCTGTTATCTGCAGACTACCGGATGACGTTCTGGCAGTGGCTTCCAGTTGCTCTAACAGCCCCAGGGCCTCCTGATAACGCCCGGAGTTCGGTGGAGTCAGCCAGAACAACTCGCTGCTGTCGCTACAGCCCCAGCTGCACAGTTCCAGTGCCAGTGGAGCAAGGTCTGCTTCGGCAATTTCAGCGGTTTCATGGTGTTCCAGTCTCTGGTGTTCGGACTCGGTCCAGAGGCGATAACAGACCCCTTCTTCCAGTCGCCCGGCGCGACCTTTGCGCTGGTCGGCACTGCTGATACTGAGACGCCGGGTTTCCAGTCGTGTCATACCCATGCCCGGGTCGTAAACCGCCCGTCGGGTCAGGCCGGAATCGACCACAATACGAATGCCTTCAATAGTCAGGCTGGTTTCCGCGATATTGGTGGCGAGTACCACTTTTCGGCGACCGGGCTTTGCCGGTTGAATGGCTGCACGCTGCTGCGCCAGAGACAGTTCACCAGAAAGGGGTCGCAGATCGACGTTGTCTGTTTGAACGCGCTCTTCAAGCAGGGTTTGAACCTGACGAATCTCACCGGCTCCGGGCAGGAATACCAGCATGGAACCCGGTTCTTCGTGCAGGGCTTTTATGACGGTGCTGCTGACTTCACGACAGATGTTGTGAAAGCTGCGATCCTGCAGAGGCCGGGAAAGGTAGTTGATCGCCACCGGATAGCTGAAACCTTCAGAGATAACCACTGGAGCATTGAGTGCTTTACCCAGCTCATCGGCCTGCAGGGTTGCGGACATAATCAGCAGTTTAAGCGGCTCTTCCCGGTAATGCTCCTGACTCTGCAGGGTGAGCGCCAGCCCAATGTCAGCCTGCAGAGAGCGTTCATGAAACTCATCAAAAATAAGGATGCTGATACCCTGCAACTCAGGGTCTTCCTGAATCATTCGGGTCAGTACCCCTTCGGTCACTACTTCGATGCGGGTATCACGGCTGGTCCGGTTTTCCAGCTGCATGCGATAACCAACGGTTTTACCCACTGGCTCATTGAGCAGTTCTGCCATTCTGATCGCAGCGGAAGACGCCGCAATACGACGGGGTTCCAGCATCAGGATTTTGCCTTCAGGGTTTTGCTGCAGCAGATACAAAGGCACCAGGGTGGTTTTACCGGCACCGGTGGGTGCCTGAAGAATAACCCTGTCGTGTTTTTGCAGGGCAGCAGACAGGTCTGCCAGTGCATCAGTCACTGGCAGTGCAGGTAATTCAAACGACATTAGTTGTCTTTTTGCTCTTCGTAGTACTGGCGAATGATGTCAGACAGGGCGTTACGCCAGGGACGTGCATGGACACCAAAGGTGTTCAGGATTTTAGTACATTCAAACGTAGCGTTGGCTGGTGGTTTGAACCCTTCGCGGGAATCCATTTTGGCCATGATCAGTTTGCGAACCTTGAGCTCCCAGAATTGAGACGCTTCAGCGATAACAATTTCAGCAAAGCCACTTTCAGATACAGGCTCTGAGGCGCAGTAGTGATAGGTTCCCCAGGTTTCGGCACCGCAGCCGACCTGCTGCAGGATCGCCACCATCACCCGGGCCACTTCGCTGGCCGGGGTTGGGCAGCCCAGCTGGTCAGGAGTCACGTACACTTCACGATGTTTGACCATCTGCTCAGCCTGACGGCGCAAAAGGTTTGGACGACGATCACTGATGACCCAGGACAGGCGCAGAATAATGTGTTTCGTGCAGCGTTCACGAATCTGCTGTTCCGCCTGCAAACGGCTGGTTCCCAGTACGCCAATGGGGTTGGTGGGGTCTTTTTCGCTGTAAGGTTCCTGCTTTTCACCATCAAAAACCCGATAACTGGAGGCATGGAGCAGAATGGTATTCATGCGGTTGCACTGGTCAGCCAGTTCTGCCACCGCATCCCGGTTCACGGCAAAGCACCGGGAAGGTTCGTTCTCCGCCATCACCGGATTATTGTAAGCCGCTGCGTTGACAACAATCGTGGGCTGGTAGCCTTCGAGGCAGGTTTGCAGCTGGGCTGAATCACAGATATCCAGCTCACTCCGGTCCGGAGCATGGTAGGTGATGCCTTTGCTATCGAGCAGCTTGCACAGTTCATGGCCGATCTGACCGGTTTTACCGAGAACCAGTACTCTCATGGTGTATTTCAGACTCACAGTTACAGGTATCGCTATTGAAACATATTCAACGATGAAATGCTGTTTGATCAAAAATCTGTCAGAATGTGTCACCGGCAGTTAGGCGTTGGCTGTCAGTTTGAGGTGAGAGACACGTAAAAGCGACTCTGTGAAGCTCACTTGCTGACACTGATAGTGGTAACAATGACTATGCTGTTCCCCAGAAGAAAATATTGAGCTGGTTTAAGATGTATCTGGCAGAACATTCTACAGAATCCCCGGAAGATGCAGAGCGTATTCTTCTGGTCGACGATAATCCCACCAACCTGCAGGTGTTGTTACAAACCCTGAATGGTCGCGGCTATAAGCTGTTAATCGCCAAAAATGGTGAAAGCGCCCTGAGAATTGCCCATAAGGCGAAACCTGCGCTGGTGTTGCTGGACATCATGATGCCAGGCATGGATGGCTATGAAGTCTGTCGCCAGCTGAAGGAAGATCCGGCTACCAGCAAAATTACAGTGATTTTTCTCTCGGCACTGGATGACACCAAAGATAAGGTTCGTGGCCTGGAAACGGGTGCGGTTGATTTTATTTCCAAACCGTTTCAGGCAGAAGAGGTCATTGCCCGGGTGGAAACCCAGCTGAAGATTCATCGTCTGGAACAGGCCCTTTCAGCCCGCAACCGTCAGCTGGAAGCCGACAAAGCCAATATCCTGGAAAGCATGAACGAAGGGATTTTTGGCCTCGACAGCCGGGGGCATATTACCTTCGCAAATGCTGCGGCAGCCAGTATGCTGGGCTGGTCCATTGATAATCTGATTGGTCAGGGACTGATTTCCATGATGCTCGGTGAAGCGGGGGATGGCGCTCACAGCCAGCACCTTGCACCCATTCAGGTAGCTTTGAACAAAGGCGTCAGCAAGGCGGTGGAAGACACCCTGTTCTGGCACAAGGATGGTACCGCTTTTCCGGTGTACTATTCCTGCACACCGATTCTGGAAGATGACAAGCTAACCGGGGCCGTGGTGGTGTTTCGTGATATCACCGAACGCAAACGCAACCAGGAAGCCTTGCAGAAAGCACTGGATGAACTGGACCAGCAGAAAGACAAACTGACCCATGTTTCCCGCCTGAGTACCATGGGTGAGATGGCAGCCGGTTTTGCCCACGAGGTAAACCAGCCCCTGACCGCGATTTCTAACTATGCGCAGGTCGCTAAACGTATGATGACCCGACTGGAACATCAGGATGATCCAATGTATGAGTCAATCTACGAAGCGATGGATAAAATCAACACCCAGGCGCGTCGGGCAGGGGACATTATTGCCCGCATCCGCTCCTTTGTGAAAAAGCCGGATCATGTTCTCAGCAGTGTTGATCCGCACAAGCTGTTGTGTGATACCGTCAAACTGGCAGAGGTGGATGCCCGTAATAACCACATGGAAATCCATATGGATGTACCGACAGACCTGCCTGCAGTAAAAGTTGATCCGGTACAGATTCAGCAGGTGGCTCTGAACCTGATTCGCAATGGTATGGAAGCGATGTGCGACTCGGAACATCGTCATATAGGTGTCTGGGTGAAAGCCGAACGCTTTGAGGAGCGGTTTGTGAAAGTGTCGGTCATTGACCGGGGCTATGGACTGGCAGACGATGCGGAAGAAAAACTCTTTACACCGTTTTACACGACAAAACCTGATGGCATGGGAATTGGCCTGTCAGTCTGTCACTCCATTATCCAGTCGCACAATGGTCGCATGAGTTTCCAGAGGCATCCGGAAGGCGGCACTATTTTTGAATTTACCATGCCAGTGGTGAATTAAGTCAGATTATTGTACACAGTGAGCCTTGCTGGCCTTTTGCTCTGGCAGCCTCTTTTGGGGTTGCCATAACATTCTTCCAGCCTGTGAACATGGCAAACCAGAATAAACTGTCCAGATGGATGAGTGGGAAGTTGCCGCCATTAACACCAAGATTGGGACCTTTGGCTTTTGGTGAGCGCCAAAGTCCTTTATCGGTAAGGTTTTCGGTATCCGGGCTGAGAAAACACTCCTTAGTGGTTTGCTCCGGATAGTCCGGATAGACCTCCGCAGGAAAGTGCCTGTTTTTGGCATCCTGTACATAACGACACTTCGGATCGCACCAGTAGCCGCACTCAAGCACTGTGCGGCTCAATGCCTCTTGAGGGAATTCCTGTCTGATGAAAGCCTCCATTTGTCCGGGGTCCATGCCAAAAGCGTTGCCAAACAGGTCGGCAGCGATGGTTGCCAGCTCCCCGGTCAGCTGGCTCATTTGTTCCGGGTTCTTATAATCCAGATCGCCAGTGTCATGGCGAACTCTCAGCCAGTTAATCACCAGCCCGTAAAAGGTTTTGCCAAGTTCTGTCACCTTAATCTGCTTCTGAATATCGGGACTGGAGGCATTAAAACCTGAGCGCAGACCAAAGTTTGTTTTGGTGTGTTCACTGAAAGCGCGGATATCTGCCCAGTCACGCATGCCCACTGGCGCAGGAGCAATGTTTGGGTAATCTTGTGCATTCCATGCCCCAAGGGTACCGGGACTGCTTTGTCCACCAAAATAGGGGGTTGGAATCCAGGCTCTCTGGTCAGCAGTGTTATGAAAAGCACTGAGGGAGTCCGGTGCCTGGAAGTGGTGTTGCCAGAGACGGCCTGCATCTCTGGCAAACAATCGGATTCCTTCGAACGAGGCTGCAACTGAAAGCCCTTCCACTCCATCAGTCTCGTAAGGGTAATGATGGTAAAGCGATGTGTTCTTCATCGTCAAATATTTGCAGGTAAGTGGAACCATCAGCTTCGAAGGCAATGTCAGCCAGCGTAGAATCAGCCAGACCGCAAGTCTTTAGCTTTTCCCGGGCATTTTTCAGATGAAAGACCCCTTTTGGTTTGAGAAGGCTACTTTCCAGTCCCAGTTCCGCCTGATGCTGTCGAAAAAAGGTCAGGTGGGGCTGTTCGCGAATAAAGTCTTCCCACTTTTCGGGAGAAACGGCCTGCTGTTTTAGAAACTTGAAGCGGCGGAAGCCTTTTGGCACGGACTCGGAAGGGAAGGCAATACTGCGACCATAGACTTCTATTTTGTTACAGGTGGTTAGCTCCCTTTCCCAATGTTCGGGCAACTCGGGTACAGAGGTTTTCTGATGGCTCTGTTTGTACTCATCAACCACCTTCATAAGTGGTGCTGTGTAAGTAGTATCGGGAGCCACTGTGCATTCAGGGCCTACCCCAAGGCTGATAAGATGCCATGGGTAATGATACCTGCCAGGGTTAGATACTTTGAAGTTTCGTTCAACAAAGAGAGACCTGCCTCCCGGCATTTTTGCCAGATGTTCAAAGATATGTTTCTGGATTTCCGGAGAGGCTACCCGAATAACTTGTACCTGATACTCAACCGGTAGTTTCAGATCCTGTATGAGCGTTATTAGCTGAATGGATTTTTCTTTGTCTTGTAATGCTGCTGGGTGCATTCCCAGAAAATCAACGACCTTCTGAAGCAAGGTGGCCCGTTTATTAAAATCTGATCCTGGCTTTAATGAAACTGGTTTGAAACTGCCTGCCGGTAGATGTTGAAAGAGCTGCAAAAACTCACCGAACCATTGGAAATCAGTAGAGTGAATACCGTTAAGCAGATTTTGCATGCAGTCACCAAGATGGTCTTTGGAAGTCAGCTTCAGCAGGTGGTTGCGCCTGGTTTGAAACAGGTCTACCTCTTTCCCGAACAGCGGCGTTGCAGTGACCAGGTGGGTATGGTGACGATATAAAAGCACCAGCGGTGTGGCTCCGGTATCATCCTGCTGGTTTGCCAGACGTTCTGCGGGTAAAAATCTGAACAGGTTCTCATAGTCTGGTGAGTAAGAGTCCAACCCTGAAAAACGAGCCGCACATTCTCCATATCGTGAATCTGCAATGGCTGACGCCAGAAGGTGCAATACGTTAGTCCCCTGGTCAAAGGTCTGGTTTAGGGTTTCTTCAGGTGGCTTTGTCAGTGTTTGGGTTAGCAGATCAAATAACTGTGCCTGACCTAATACAAAGGCACATAGCAACAGGTGTTCCCGCTGCGCTTCTGACAGTTTTTGCAATTCAGGCAAAATCTGCTGTTGGTGGCTTCTGGCATGAACCTCAAGCAGGCACAGCTGAGAGATGGCCCTCTGGGAATGAAGTGCATTGGTGACCGACTGGGAGGAAACACTCGGGATTGAAGGAACCAGCACCGGGTCAAGAGAAGAAAGCAATGAGCGCAGCAGACAGAGCGGCCTTATCAGAAAACCGGTAAGAAGTGTTCGCGGCGTATAGAAGACTGGTAATGTTTTCTGGCGGTCTCATCAGTTTGTTAGCTGTTCTTTGTATTTCATCCGGAGAGAGATAGTCTTCCAGCAGCTCCATATAAGCCGGATCTGCCCTGCAAATAAGGTCGTTAGCATCGCTTTGGAGGATCTTTTTTGCTGTTTCCGGATCTGTATTTTCCAGAAGCTGTCTTAGCAGGGAGGCCGGAATATTGGAATCATATAAATACTGGGGCTCCTCAAGTCCCATCCCCATGTTAGCCAGAGCTTGAACCACAGAAAGGTTCGCAGGGAAGCATATATCCGGTAAAAGAATGCTAATAAACTTGTTGAAGCTGTCAGGATAGCCTGTGATGGGTGTTTCAACATTTTTCAGGCTGGCTTCAAGGTCTGAAAGTGCCTGTTTATAGGATTTGGTTAAGTTTGACCTGTCGAAAGGGATATCCAGACTCTGGATAGCCTGCTTTATATTGATGAGCTTTTCCCTGAATGCGTCAGCCGGTGTTTTAATGTTTCGGCGTTCAAGGGGCTGGAAAGTAACCTTTTTCGAATCTTTGATGACTGATGGGCTGGTGTCTGTCCGGATTTTCTCTTTATCGGATTCAGTATTCTGGCCACCCGGGACATAAGTGGGAGAAACTGGATTTAATTCGTTGCGAAACATTAATCACATCCATGTGTCAATCGATTAATTCTACCCTTAGATAGCAGCAGGCTGGTTTAGTTCAATATGTTCTGAATTCAGGAAAGGGCATTGAGGGGGATGAAAAGTTAACCGATCGGCTTGCTCGTCGAGAGTGGCTTTGTTTTTTGATTTTTTGACTACACTGAAGGCTCTTTTGTTTTACCAATTCTTCAGGATAAACATGAAATCCCCTTCACTCCCTGTGGCGCTGCTTGTACTCATTTTTTTGGGGTTTAAGCCGTTGTGCGCTAAAGCAATAAACACTCCTTTTGGTTCAATACCCGATACTCTTCAGTATTTAGAATCGGGTGAAAATAGTGTTAAACGTACCATTACCATAACGCAAGAGGCCAATAGTGAAAATGAACAACAGCCGTCTGTTATAAGAGCCTCTGTTGACGGGAGTCCCTCTATAATTGTTTCCCAGTCGGTTATTCAACAGATATCGGGCTTATCTATGAGTGACCAGACAAAAATAAACCTTTTTATAGCATTAATAATTATTCAACAGGAAATAGACGGTTACAATCCTCTAAATACTGACAACGCTGATTCCACCGATGGAGCACAAGCCCAGACAACGATGGCATTTGTCAGCGAAAGATATAGTTTTAGTATACCGAGCCGAGACCCTAATAACCGCTTCTCACTGCATGCCGATATTCCTACCAGCGCAACTAGCAGTTGGCACTTAAATTTAACCAACCCATTGTCTAAACAATTTACCGTCATTATGTCGCCTGAACCCTCATCAGTTGAGGACGTATGCACGGAGACTGATTCAGACGACGATAATACCTCCTGTTGTTGCAATGGTTTGTGGGGAAGGGCCAAGAGGTATTTTAGCTATTAAAAATGATTTTTGATAAAGCATGCGAAGAAATGGCACAACAATTGATTAATACCAGATTGGAAAATAGAACCCTATAGCTATTCTTCCGTTTGCTTTTATTTTTCTCCTGAAACGGCAGGTGTTGAGGTTGGATTTAACGGGTATAATGCACGGCTAAACTGCCCCGGCGTAAGCTAAGAGTCAGGCTAAAAGTGTTTCAGGAGGGAAGCAACGGTGACAGAACAGGTAACTGAATACATGCATGGTCTTGGGCGCAAAGCCCGGGAAGCCAGTGCCGACATGGCAAAGGCTGAAACCAGTGATAAGAACAAGGCATTGCTGGCCATTGCTGATGAACTGAAGGCCGCGCGGGAAGCGTTGCGAAAAGCCAATGCCATTGATCTTGAAAATGGTCGTAACCGTGGGTTAGACAGTGCTTTGCTGGATCGTCTGGAGCTGACCGATGCCCGCATTGATACCATGGTAGAGAATCTGGAACAGGTAGCTGCCCTGCCTGACCCGGTGGGTACCATCGACGACATGAAATACGTTCCCAGTGGCATTCAGATAGGGCAGATGCGAGTGCCGCTGGGTGTGATTGGCATCATCTACGAGTCCCGCCCCAATGTTACGATTGAAGCCGCCAGCTTATGCCTGAAATCCGGTAATGCCGTTATTCTCCGTGGTGGCAGTGAGTCGATTGCTTCCAACCAGTCGATTGCTGCCTGTGTTCAGAAAGGGCTGGTAAAAGCGGGACTGCCGGAAGCGGCTGTTCAGGTCGTGGAAACCACTGATCGCGCCGCTGTTGGTACCCTGATTTCGATGCCAGAGTATGTGGACGTTATTGTTCCCCGTGGTGGCAAAGGGCTGATTGAGCGCATCAGTAAAGACGCCAGAGTACCTGTGATCAAACATCTGGATGGTATCTGCCACGTTTACATTGACGACAAAGCGGATGTTTCCAAAGCGGTGAATATCGCCATCAACGCTAAAACACACCGCTACGGTGTCTGCAATGCCATGGAAACTCTGCTGGTGAATCAGGCTGTTGCCAAGAGCCTGTTGCCGGAGCTGGCAGCGCAGTACCTTGACATTGGTGTGGAACTTCGAGGCTGTTCTGAGGTCTGTCGTATATTGCCTGATGCTGTGGCTGCTTCAGAGGAAGACTGGGTGACGGAATACCTTGGCCCGGTGTTGTCGATCAGGGTAGTGGCGGATATGGATGAAGCCATTGCGCATATCAATCGATACGGTTCACACCATACCGATGCCATTGTGACCGAAGATTACACCCGTAGTCGCCGGTTCCTGCGAGAGGTCGACTCCAGCTCAGTCATGGTCAATGCCTCAACCCGCTTTGCGGACGGGTTTGAGTATGGTCTTGGGGCTGAAATCGGCATCTCGACCGACAAAATTCATGCCCGTGGCCCTGTCGGACTGCAAGGGCTGACTTCGCAAAAATACGTAGTGTTCGGGGACGGTCATATCCGGAAATAACGGATTGCAGACTGACTCTTGACACGACATTATGCCATCATGTGAAAAGCCTGTTTAATACACAGGCTTTCTATTTATTTGAAAGAGACAGGTCCTTAAAGCGTTTATGCAATCTGATCAATTAAAGCAGCTGGTTATCGAAGCCATTGAGGAAATGAAAGGCAATGATCTGACATGTCTGGATGTATCCGAAATGACAGACGTAACTGACTACATGATTATCGCCTGTGGTACGTCTAACCGTCACGTAAAGTCTGTGGCCGACAATGTTGTGCAAAAGTGCAAGGACAACGGTGTTCGCCCTCTGGGGATGGAAGGTGAAGACAAGGCAGAATGGGTTCTGGTTGACCTGGGTGATGTGGTAGCTCACATCATGCTGCCTGCTACCCGGGCGTTCTACGATCTGGAGCGTCTGTGGGAAACCGGTCGTGTCGAGCAGACAGCGGAAGCTGCTGAAGCCTGATGCGTATCAGGCTGATCACGGTTGGGTCAAAAATGCCGGGCTGGGTGGAAGAAGGCTATACCGAATATAGCCGTCGCCTGGGGGCAGACCTGAAGCTGGAACTGGTTGAGATTCCTCTCAACCGCCGCAGCAAAGGTGCAGACGTTAACCGTCTGCAGGAAAAAGAAGCCAACCAGATGCTGGCTGCCGTCGGGCAGGGTGATCTGGTGGTGACCATGGAGATTAAAGGTAAAGCCTGGAGTACGGAGCAGCTCGCCGACAAAATGGGCGACTGGATGCACTCTGGTCGCAATGTCAGTTTGCTGGTAGGTGGTCCTGAAGGGCTGCATCCCAGCTGTATGGCACAGGCAGATCTGCGCTGGTCTTTATCGCCATTGACGTTGCCTCACCCACTGGTTCGTGTGGTAGTGGCTGAACAGGTGTATCGAGCCTGGAGTATTTTAAAAAATCATCCTTATCATAAATAGTCAGGAGCTTTTCTGGCTCCCAGAGCGGAAGCACTGTTTCCCACTTGCAGGGAAAGAACTTCACGGAAACGAGTAATGCCAGCGAATACCTTAAAGGATCATAAAGCAGAGCAACGGATTGTCGGCACCCGAGTCTGGCTGGCGTTGTTCTTTATGATTGTTTTGGTGTTTGTGCTGATCGCCCGGTTATTTTATCTTCAGGTACTGCGTTACGATGAAATGTCGACGCAGTCTGAAGAAAACCGGGTTCTGCTACAAACCATCCCCCCGGTTCGTGGCCTGATTTACGACACCCATGGCAAGCTGCTGGCGATGAATCGCTCCAGCCGCAGTTTGACCATTGTTCGTGAACTGGCAGGCGATCTTGATCAACTGATCGAAGACATATCAACACTGGTACCGGTTACTGACAATGAACGACGCCGTTTTGACCAGCGAGTAAGACGTCGCCGCCCCTTTGAACCCATTCCCCTGAAATTCAACCTGAACGATGAACAGATCGCCACGATTGCTGTTAACCAGTTCCGGTTGCCCGGTGTCGAGATTGATGCTGATCTGGTTCGTTATTATCCGGAAAACAGTATTTTTTCCCACTCAGTAGGCTACGTTGGACGTATAAATGACCGGGAACTGAGAACCCTTGATCCAGCCCTCTACAGCGGTACTTATGTGACCGGCAAAATTGGTCTGGAGAAGTACTACGAATCAGTCCTGCTGGGGAAGCCCGGCTATCAGGAAGTAGAAACCAATGCCCGAGGCCGGGTACTCAGGGTATTGAACCAGGTTCCATCGGAGCCGGGTAAAGACCTTGAACTGTATCTGGATACGGAGTTGCAGAAAGTTGCGATTGAAGCGCTGGAAGGGCGACGTGGCGCTATTGTTGCCATGGACCCCAAGACTGGTGGCGTACTGGCCATGGTCAGTAACCCTTCGTTTGACCCCAATCTGTTTGTCACAGGCATTGATTATGAAACCTTCGACGGACTGAACAAAAACATTGAACGACCGTTGTATAACCGGGCGACGCTGGGGGAGTATCCACCGGCATCCACCATCAAACCTGTTGTAGGTCTTGCCCTGCTGGCCAATGACGTGGTGGACAAAGATACCCGCATATTCGATCAGGGCTGGTTTCAGCTGCCGGGCAGTGACCACCGTTTCCGTAACTGGAACCGTCGTGGTGACGGTTGGGTGAATCTGCATCAGTCGATTGTCCGTTCTAACGATACCTTTTTCTACAAACAGGCGGGTGAACTCGGTATTGATCGGATGCATGACTTTCTCAGCCAGTTTGGCCTTGGGCGACGCACCGGCATTGATATTGGTGAAGAGCGTCCCGGACTGTTACCGTCCCGGGAATGGAAGCGCGGTGTTTATGGACAGCCCTGGTATCCGGGCGAAACCGTCATCGCCATTATTGGTCAGGGCTACAACCTGGCGACCCCCTTGCAGCTGGCAGAGTTCACCACGATTCTGGCGAACCGGGGTCGGCATGTTCAGCCCCGGCTGGTTAAGGAAGAGATGCCCGATATTCAAAGCCCTGACTGGGGCCATGATGTGGATGTCAGTGATGAGGACTGGGATTTAATTATTGACTCTATGGAAGATGTCATTAAAAGCCCGAGGGGAACCGCTCACTGGCGCATTGGTCGTGACCTCAAGTACCGCATCGCTGGTAAGACGGGTACGGCGCAGGTCGTGAGTATCCCTCAGGGAGAGGAATACGATGCTGAACAGCTGAAAGAGTATCAGCGGGATCACAGCCTGTTTGTAGCTTTTGCACCGGTTGAAGACCCTCAGATCGCTATTTCCGTCATTGTGGAAAACAACAGTGGTGCCGCAAACGTAGCGAAGAGTGTTATGGATCATTACCTGTTACCCAGACTGAATCCATCCCTGACCCATGGGCTGTCAGTGGACGAGGCCCTGAAAGCAAAGGTGACAAACTGATGGCTGAACAGGATTTTGTACGACAGCTGAATGACGACCATGGGTTTGCCCAGACCCGGGACTGGTCAGAGAAATTACATATTGATTTTCTTCTGGTCGGACTGCTGATGATTCTTTGCTGTGCCGGGCTGTTGATTCTCTACAGTGCCAGCGGCAAGGATATGGATGTAGTGATCCGGCAGGCTCTCTATATGCTGGTTGGCTTTGTGGGGATGGTAGTGATTGCTCAGTTTTCTCCGAGAATGCTGATGCGCTTTGCGCCCTGGATGTACGCTGGTGGTGTTGTACTTCTGCTTGCGGTGTTGTTGATAGGTATCCAGTCAAAAGGAGCGCAGCGATGGATTCAGTTGCCATTTATCCGGTTCCAGCCGTCTGAAATCATCAAGCTGATTATGCCGATCGTGGTGGCTACCTATTTGTCCAACCGACCTTTGCCGCCTTCCATCAAGGATATTGTTATCAGCCTGATTATCATAGGTGTCCCGGTTGGTCTGATTGCCAAACAGCCTGACTTGGGAACCTCGCTACTGATCGGGTCGTCGGGGGCTTTTGTATTGCTACTGGCGGGGTTGCGCAAGCGACTGATATTTTCCGCCATTATGCTGGCGATTCCTGCCGTGTTTGTGTTCTGGCAGTTCCTGATGCGGGATTACCAGAAACAGCGGGTACTGACCTTTCTGAATCCGGAAAGTGATCCCTGGGGCGCTGGCTGGAATATTATCCAGTCTAAAATCGCCATTGGCTCCGGTGGTCTCTATGGTAAGGGCTGGTTGCAGGGAACCCAGTCGCACTTGGACTTTCTGCCAGAAAGTCACACTGACTTTATTATTGCGGTACTGGCTGAAGAGATGGGCCTGGTTGGATGCCTGATGCTGCTGGTGATCTACGCGCTGATCATCGGGCGGGGGCTGTTTATTACCCTAAAGTCTCAAACGCTGTTTGGCCGGTTGCTGGCGGGTAGTATTACATTGACGTTTTTTGTTTATATCTTTGTCAATATCGGAATGGTCAGTGGGCTGCTGCCTGTGGTGGGTGTGCCTTTGCCTCTGGTTAGTCGTGGTGGTACATCTCTGGCAACACTGATGGCGGGCTTTGGCATATTAATGTCGGTGCATACCCATAAAACCTTCCATCATCGAATGCGCTGACTTTTCTACCTTAGCAGTGAGCCGTACCTGCTGCGGCTCATTTCCCCCTTTATCCTGTTGTCTATCAGGAGGTGCTACCAGGGAGTCATATTTCCTTAATGGTTGATTAACAATGTATTGTTAGTCATTTTTTGTTGACAACTGTCTTACACGTTCTTGCTAGTTGTTCCCGGATTACTGCTGTAGAGTAGAAAAAATAGCACCCTGCTTTTGCACAACACGAAAGGGTGACTCAGACAGAAAGGCTGACAATTTGCTTTTTTAGTCAACCACTAACTAGTGAGTGTCTGTTTGAGTATGACAGCAGTATTCAGAGGACTTAAGACATGGCCATTTTTTCCAAAAACAATATACTGGCACTGACCGCGGGCTGTCTGATCTCAACGGTGATGATGGCTGCTCCTGTGCCTGAAGGCGAGCAAAAGGCTTCCGGCGAGCAGAGTTCCAGCAAACAGACAGCTTCCAGTGAACAGAAAGCCTCTTATGCTTCAACCAGACCAGAGGTTGAAGCCTTTATTAAGGATCTGGTCAAGAACGAACAGTTTTCCAGAAACGAAGTGGAAGCCGTACTGGGTAAGGCTCAGAGGTCTGACCGGGTGCTTGAGCTGATCAGTCGTCCGGCTGAGAAAAGGCTGGAATGGAAAGATTACCGCAAGATATTTATGACCGACCAGCGTGTGAATGAAGGCATCGACTTCTGGCTGGCTCATGCGGAAACACTGGCAGCGGCTGAAAAAGAGTACGGTGTTCCAGCATCGATAATTGTCGCGATTATTGGTGTAGAAACTTACTATGGTCGACTGACCGGTGGTTTTAAAGTACTGGATGCCCTGTCCACACTGAGCTTTGACTACCCACCACGCCGCACCTTTTTTACCCAGCAGTTGAAAGAGTTCCTGATTCTGGTTCGTGAGCAGAAGCTTGACCCCCATGAACTGACCGGCTCTTATGCGGGTGCCATGGGCATTCCACAGTTTATGCCATCGAGCTACAGAGCTTATGCTGTAGACTTCACCGGTGACGGGCAATCTAATATCTGGAAACAGAAAGAGGATGCCATTGGCAGTGTTGCCAATTACCTGAAAGAGAACGGCTGGAGAGCAGGTAAACCCATTGCCAGCAAAGCCAGGGTTCAGGGTACAAAATATGAGCAGGCCATTGGTAAAACTGTGAGACCGGCTAAAACCCTGAAACAGTTGGAGACCGCCGGGTGGAAGCCTGTGAACGTGCTGCCATCGGCGACCAAAGCGGCTGCCATGTCGTTCGAAGGTGAAAATGGGACTGAATATTGGCTGGGAATGGAGAATTTCCGGGTAATAACCACGTATAATCGCAGCAAGCTTTATGCGATGGCGGTTCACCAGTTGGCAAAAGAAGTCAATACTGGCTATAAGACTGCCGTACAAAAGAAAAAAACAGACGCCACAGTGGCGAATAAGTCCTGAAAAGTTAGTCCCGAAAAACTAGCCCCGAAAAATAAGTTACGCGGTTTATGCATTCCACAACAACATTTAGACAGGTCGGCTTTGCCGGCCTGATCACTTTATTCATTTCAGGCTGTGCCGGGGTTCCCCGGGAAGATGGAGCGCCTGCTAATCCGAGGGATGTCAGTGATATTCCCGATGCGATTCCGGTAGTTCATCAGGGAGCCATTAAAAATTCCCCTTACATGCATGAGGGTGTTGTCTATGAGCCGATGATATCAGCCAATGAATACTCGGAAGAGGGCATTGCCTCCTGGTATGGCACCAAGTTTCATGGCAAGCAGACGGCGAATGGAGAAGTCTACGACCTGTATGGGATGACGGCTGCCCATAAGACCCTGCCATTGCCGTCTTACGTGAAAGTAACCAACAAGACAAATAACCGTTCTGTGGTTTTACGGGTGAATGACCGGGGGCCTTTTGTGGGCGACCGGATTATCGATCTCTCTTTTGCTGCAGCGAAAAAGCTGGGCTTTGCGGATGAAGGCATTACGGAGGTTCTGGTTGAAGGCATTGATGTTGGTGCTTTCGCAGCCGCTGACATTGAAGGTGAGCATCAGGAAGTGTTTTTGCAGATGGCTGCCTTTAGCAATTACCATAATGCCCAGATAATGCGACGACAGCTGTCAGCGTCGACCGACACTCCGGTCAAGATTGTTAAAAACGACAGTGAAGATGAACCTCTTTACAGGGTGAGGATTGGTCCGGTTCAAACCCCGGATCATATGGAAATTCTGCTGGATACACTTGAGGCTGCGCAGTTTGCCCCACCGTATCTGGTTTACGAAACCGTTGCGCAATAACCTATTACTTTTAACTGACGGGCGGGATTATAATATCCCGTTATTGAAATTTTCAGAGCAGTTTCTTAATGAGCAAAAGAAAACACCCTGTCCGGCGTTTGGCTGGGTTAGCCACTATGATGTTTTGTCTGGGTTCCGGTATTGCCCAGGTTCAGGCTGCTGCATTGATTCCGGCGGCCCCGAAACTGGGCTCAGAAAGTTACATCCTGATGGATGCTGACAGCGGTGAAATCCTGGCTGCCGAGAAAATCGACGAGCCAATGCACCCGGCCAGCCTGACCAAGATGATGACTTCATATATTGGTGAGGCCGAAGTGGCTGCGGGCAATATTGGACGTCAGGATAAAGTGCTGGTGAGCGAAAAAGCCTGGCGTATGGGTGGTTCAACCATGTTTATCGAAGTCGGTGACAGGGTGCCGGTCGAAGAGCTGCTGAAAGGCATCATTATTGTTTCCGGTAATGATGCCAGTGTGGCACTGGCTGAACACATTGCCGGCAGCGAAGAAGGCTTTGCCCAGATGATGAATGGCACGGCCCGGAAGCTTGGAATGGTGAACACGCATTTCCAGAACTCTTCCGGCTGGCCTGCGGATGACCATTATTCAACAGCCCGTGATATGGCGATTCTGTCCAAGCATATTGTTCAGGATTACCCGGAAGACTATCATCTGTATGCTCAGAAATACTATCAGTATGGTGTGAACAAGCGTACTGGCGAACCTCTGCGTCGTCAGGCGAACCGTAACCGCCTGCTGTGGACCAACCCGAGCGTGGACGGCCTGAAAACCGGCCATATTGATGCAACCGGTTACCATCTGGCAGCCACTGCGCTTCGCGACGGGCGGCGTATGATTGCCGTCATTATGGGTTCGAACAGCGAGAAACAGCGTGCGGAAGAAGCCCAGAAACTACTGACCTACGGTTTCCGCTTTTTCGAAAACGTGGACATCAAGCGTGGTGGCCAGCCGCTGGAGTCAGTGCGTATCTGGAAAGGCGCTGACGATGACGTTAACGTCATGATCGAGAAAGACCTGGTTGTGACGGTACCTCGTGGCACTGGCAAAGACCTGAGCGCAGTGATGAAACTGGATTCTGCTATCGAAGCCCCGATCGAACGTGGTCAGCAGCTGGGTAGCCTTAAGGTGATGCGTGGTGAAGAAGTCGTGAAAGAAGTACCACTGCTGGCGCAGCGTTCTGTAGAGCGTGGTGGCATCTTTAAGCGTATCTGGGACAGCATCGTAATGTTTTTTAGCAACCTGTTTTAAGCAGTGTTGTTAACGGTTCTGGTACACGATTTCAACGAATTTGCGTTTTACGTAGGTTGGGACGATCGTAACAACCTACGTAAAACGCAGTGAAATCGTATATCAGAGCTTCATTGTTTAGAGTTTTGTGAAGAGTAATGGCTGAACAGCAACCCCAACCCCCTAAAATCGAATTCCCCTGTGACTATGAAATCCGCATTATGGGTAATGCCGCTCCGGATTTTAAAGATGTCTGTGTTGAAATTGTCAAAAAGCACGCCACTGACTACGACGGTAACTGCCGCGTTAAACCAAGCCGTGCCGGTAACTTTGAGTCTGTGATGGTAAAAATTGTCGCTACTGGCGAAGACCAGCTGCGTGCCATTTTTGAAGACCTGAAAGCAACCGGCCGGGTCAAAATGGTACTTTGATGCCGGTGACTGAGGGGGAAGCCGACATTATGGATGTGGACGCAGTGGGTCAGGCGTTGCCACTGAATGTCAGAATGCTTGGCAGGCAGGCTTACGAGCCTGTCTGGCAGGCCATGAAAACATTTACTGAAACCCGGGATGAAACCACCGTTGATGAACTCTGGTTTGTGGAGCATGACCCGGTGTTTACCCAGGGGCAGGCCGGTAAAGCAGAGCATGTTCTGAATCCGGGAACCATTCCGGTGGTTCAGGTTGACCGGGGAGGGCAGGTGACTTACCACGGGCCGGGTCAGCTGGTAGTCTATCTTTTACTGGACGTTAAACGTTCACAGAAAGGTCCGAGAGCTATTGTTTCAGGGATAGAACAGGCGATTATCAACGTTCTTCAGACCTATGGGGTTGAGTCCTGCGCCCGGCCGGAAGCTCCGGGGGTGTATATCCGGAACGCTAAAATAGCGGCTCTGGGACTTCGATTCCGTAAACAGCGATCTTACCATGGATTAAGTTTTAACCTTGATATGGACCTTGAACCTTTCAGCCGGATAAACCCCTGTGGTTACGAAGGACTGGAAGTGACTCAACTGATTGATTATGTTGAGTATTTTGACAAGCAGGATGTTGCCGGCAAGCTATTGCTCAGTCTTATGGAAGAACTGGGTTACTGTCGTATAGAAAAAACAGATCAGGGGTTACCCTGACCTTGAACGAATAGATTAAATCTGGAGTGGGAAATGTCGGGTCATACAACATCAACAGACAGCGGGCTGATTCCTACAGTACAGGTTGAACCAGCAGTCAAAGTAGAAAGTGGTGCCAAGTTTATTAACGATCACGGTATCACTGCCATTAAAAACGGCATCAAAGCCAGTCATCACGACCCTGCGCCGGTGATGCGCAAACCGGAATGGTTACGCATCAGGGCGCAATACGGCACTGAATATAAGAAAGTAAAAAGCACCGTTCACAAGCACAAGCTCAGCACCGTGTGTGAAGAAGCCATGTGTCCGAACATTAATGAATGCTGGAGTTCTGGTACGGCGACCATCATGCTGATGGGCGATGTCTGCACCCGGGCCTGCAAATTCTGTGCAGTGAATACGGGCAACCCTAAAGGCTGGCTGGATAAAGAAGAGCCGGAACATACGGCCAACAGCGTTAAGCTGATGAACCTGAAATATCTGGTATTGACCTCGGTTAACCGGGATGATCTGGAAGATGGGGGCGCAGGCCATTACGCTGATGTGGTGCGCAGGGTCAAAGCTGAAAACCCTGAAACCGATGTAGAAGTTCTCACACCGGATTTTATGGGGGTGATGACGGACGTTGAGAAAGTGATGGACAGTGGTATCTCAGTCTTTGCCCAGAACGTTGAAACCGTTAAACGCCTTACCCATCCGGTTCGTGACCCACGGGCCAGCTACGAGCAGACGCTTGCAGTGCTTGAACACGCCAAGCAATATCGTCCCGATATTCTTACCAAAACCAGCCTGATGCTGGGGCTGGGCGAAACAGATGAGGAAATTGGCGAAACCATGGATGACCTGCGGGCGATTGGCGTGGATATCATTACCTTCGGTCAGTACCTGCAACCAACCAGAAACCATTTGCCGATTGAACGCTATGTCACACCGGAACAGTTTGAACAGTACCGTCAGTGGGGGCTCGAAAAAGGCTTTCTGGAGGTCGTTTCGGGTGCGCTGGTACGATCAAGCTATCGTGCTGAGCAGGTGTTGCAGAAGAACAACGTGGGTTTGTGAGGTTTCTGGTTTATCCCCGGGAAAACAAAAAAAAACCATATTGTTACAGTAGTTCCAAAACGAATCCGGTATCATTTATGGTCATCAGGGTAGATGCATATCTTTGCCTGTCCATATTGTTCATGCTGTTTAAAAGCTTATGGAAGGCTGGTTCGGCTTGAGCCGTTGTGAGTGAGATCGTTTTTCATCTGCCTCTGATGAGGTGATGAAAAACTTTTTTGATTAAATTGTGAGCCATGTTTCTAGATCCATACTTTACCGAACTCGATAACAATAAGTTTTCTTTCAGTCGACAGCAGTCCAGCGATTTTGCCAAATATGTGTCGAACGACTTCAACCCGATACATGATGTCGATGCAAAAAAGTTCTGTGTACCCGGCGACCTGCTGTTCGCCAAAATCCTGACCAGTCAGGGGCTGTATGAGACTATGGAAGTCAGCTTTAATGGGATGGTCGGTGGTGAAACTGAACTGTCGATTGTTTCTGATGGTGATGGGCAGCTGGTCATTGTGGACAATAATGACAAAAAATATTTAAGTATCCGTCATGGTGAGGAGCGCTCCCGGGATCAGGCTCTGATTGAGCAACTGATTCGCAGTTATGTGGCCTTTTCCGGCGAGAACTTTCCCCATGTTCTGGTGCCATTGATGAAAGACAACAATGTCATGATTAATGCTGCCCGCCCGCTGGTTATGTACGAAAGCATGTCGGTACAGCTGGATCGTCTGAATCTGTCCAACCTGACCCTGGAGTCTACAGACAGTCATCTGGAAGTGTCTGGCAAACGGGGTAAGGTGACCTTGTACTTTGCTTTTAAAGACAATGGTGAGCTGGTCGGTAAAGGCAAAAAGACCATGCTGCTTTCTGGTTTGCGCGAATATGAACAGACTTCTGTTGACCAGCTGATTACGACGTATTCAGAGCGCAAACAGCAATTTGCTGCCTGATGAATCGCTCTGGCTGACAGGCAGCGGTTTCTCCGTTGCCTTCAACCCCCCCCCCTTTATTTCGTACATTTCAACAACAAGTAACTGAGTCTATACTGTCTTGCCTGCTCATCAGGAACTTATTAAAACAATATTATTTTGGACATACGTTACCTGATTAAAACCCGGTTTCTGATTATAAGAGAGAGGCCTATGAAGCTTTTGTTTTCAGGTGTGTTGTTCTGGCTTCTAATAGCCTTTTCCCATTCAGCTCTGGCAAACAAATGTGACAAAGTTATTATAAAAATAAATGGATTGTCGCTATTACTGATTGTGCCCACGGACTCAGGTATCGTGATGCGCCGTACCCGGCAGGGTGATGATGGTGATGAGCAGCGCATTTCTGATTTTTGCACGGTGGTTATCAGCGATGAGCGAATGAGTAACCCTTTAAACGAGCTGACTATTAACGGGCTGGGTGCTTTTTCGATTAGCAGTCTCTTCAGCTTCATTGAAGCAATTGGTGACCGGACGGTTTTTATAACAAGTCACCAGAATCAGCGGGTTGAATACAGAGTTATCTCCCCGCAAGCTGGGGAGAGAGATTTCTATTGGTATGAAGGTGGGAACAGCATCACAAATAGCGACTGGACTCAGTTGTTTTCTGACCCGGAATCGTTCCCGGGAAGTTCTCAGGCTGCAGAGGATGCGCCTGAATCCTTTTTCCAACGTGCTCATGAGGTTACCAATTCTGGTAACAGGCAAGTTTTTCTGGTCAACCCTTTGGCTTTGTTTTTTAACGGGCAGTGGTTAGAGCGATTCACTCAGTTTCTTCTGAGCTTTAATCCACCAACCCCATCGTATTATCTTCCATTGGGAATTCTTTACTTTCGGACAGGCTGGACGGTACACCTGCCTGAGAACAACATCATTTATTCGGTGATGCAGCTGGGAAGGGTTCTGTATTTAAACATTATAAACACTGTACCGAGACGCTTGCAGGCAGTTAATCCGGGTGATGACAATGCCCAGTCATCCGCTTCAGGCGTTTTGCGTGAAACGGTTCTTTGAAAGTGCAGGCATTGAGGCAACAGGAGCACTGTTGCCTGTGTGATCTTACTCAGCGAATCTCGGTCAGAACGTCTTCCATCGGGAAGCGGGCTTTGATTGCCCGGTCAGGCTGATTGAAGTCTTCCGGATCTCTATGCCCAATGGCAACCATGGCAACGCTGGTCAGGCTCTTTTCATTAAGTCCCATCAGCTGATCCAGCTCTTCGGGGTGGAAACCCTCAATTGGACAGGAATCCAGATCCAGCAGTGCTGCTGACATCAGCAGTTGTCCCAGGGGCAGATAAACCTGATGTTTGACCCAGTTGGCGCGTTCAGCCGGTTCCATACTGTTGAGGTAGTTGTTCAGGTAGCCAAGGCGTTGTTCGTTCACAGGCTGGTTGCGAACGTCGGCGGTTAGCTCTTCAACTTTTTTTACATCGTCCAGTGTGAAGTCTGTCCTGGCAGCAAAAATAAAAATATGGGATGCCGAGGTCATTTTACCTTTGTTGCTGTCCCAGCAAACATCTACCAGCTTCTGACGATACTCAGCATTGCTGATAACAAAGAAATGCCAGGGCTGGCTGTTAATGGAAGAGGGAGCCAGTCGCAGGGTTTCCTTGAGAATCTCTATCTTTTCTTCATCCGCTGCTTTAGCCGGGTCAAAAACCTTGGTGCTGTAACGGTTGGCAAGCAGTTTAACAATATCAACGGTCATTAATGGCTCCTGCATAAGGGTGTTGGTGTGTTCCTCTGATGTGTGTTGTACAGGGGCTTTAGCGGAAAATCCATACTCTTTACCGCTTTTTGATATACTGCGGTGTCCTCATGGAGGAGTGTACGCATGCAAAGCAATAAGCTGCGGTCAGAAGCTGACAGGTTTCTGGAAGAACAACAGGAAGAAAACCAAACAGCCATGAGAGGAAAATGCAGCTCACCCCGAAACATGAAAATGGTTACAGAACTTAGGAGAGCTGCATTTTCATAGTAATAAATAACAGAGCAGGAAGGAC
Organism: Endozoicomonas sp. NE40; assembly: GCF_040549045.1. NCBI lineage: Bacteria > Pseudomonadati > Pseudomonadota > Gammaproteobacteria > Oceanospirillales > Endozoicomonadaceae > Endozoicomonas > Endozoicomonas lisbonensis. Next base: position 3,364,480 of record NZ_JBEWTB010000002.1, read on the forward strand.
CTTAACCCATGCCCGCATACCGTTCAAGAACCTCGACCCATGGTCGCAATATGGCTGGAGCCCGCTCCCTGTGGCGTGCGACGGGTATGAAAGACGATGATTTCAACAAACCGATTATTGCGGTGGCGAACTCCTTTACTCAGTTTGTGCCAGGGCATGTACACCTGAAAGACATGGGACAGCTGGTGGCAAGGGAGATCGAAAAACACGGTGGTGTTGCCAAAGAGTTCAATTCCATTGCTATAGATGACGGCATTGCCATGGGACACGACGGGATGCTTTACTCCCTGCCCAGCCGTGACCTGATTGCCGACTCTGTGGAATACATGGTCAATGCTCATACTGCTGATGCTCTCGTCTGTATCTCTAACTGCGACAAAATCACCCCGGGAATGCTCAATGCCGCACTGAGGCTGAATATCCCGGTGATCTTTGTTTCCGGTGGCCCCATGGAAGCCGGTAAAACCAGACTGGCTAACCATGGTCTGGATCTTGTGGATGCCATGGTCATTGCGGCATCGGATGCCAGCGATGAAAAAGTCGCTGAATATGAACGCTCTGCCTGCCCTACCTGTGGTTCCTGTTCCGGCATGTTTACCGCCAACTCCATGAACTGTCTGACCGAAGCCCTGGGCCTGTCACTGCCGGGGAATGGATCAATGCTGGCGACTCATGCTGATCGACGACAGCTGTTTGAAGAAGCCGGTCGTCGTATTGTTGAGATCACCAGACGGTATTACGAACAGGACGACGAGAGTGTTCTGCCACGCAATGTCGCCAGTTATCAGGCATTTGAGAATGCCATGAGCCTGGACATTGCCATGGGAGGCTCTACCAACACGATTTTGCATCTGCTGGCGGCCGCTCAGGAAGGGCAGGTGGATTTCACAATGAAAGACATTGATGTGCTGTCCCGCAAGGTGCCTCAGCTGTGTAAAGTGGCTCCCAATACCCCGAAGTACCATATGGAAGACGTACATCGGGCGGGTGGTGTCATGGGAATTCTTGGCGAACTGGATCGGGCCGGTCTACTGAACAACGAACTGCCGACGGTCCATAGTGCGTCTCTGGCTGAAGCCCTGAATAAGTGGGATATCAAACGCACTTCCAATGGATCCGTTAAGTCCTTTTATCGCGCCGGACCTGCCGGTATTCGCACGACAGAGGCCTTCAGTCAGGCAACCCGCTGGGACACGTTGGATGATGATCGTGAAAATGGCTGTATTCGAAGTCTGGAGAATGCTTTCAGTCTGGAAGGTGGTCTTGCCGTTCTGACCGGTAATATTGCGGTGGATGGCTGTGTGGTGAAAACTTCGGGTGTAGACGACAGTATTCTTGTGTTTGAAGGTCCTGCCCATATCTGTGAAAGTCAGGATGATGCGGTTAGCGATATTCTGGAAGGGCGGGTTAAATCAGGCGACGTTGTTATTGTTCGCTACGAAGGGCCTAAAGGTGGGCCGGGTATGCAGGAAATGCTGTATCCGACCAGCTACCTGAAATCCAGAGGACTGGGTCGGGAATGTGCATTGCTGACGGATGGGCGTTTCTCCGGTGGCACTTCCGGTCTGTCCATCGGACATGCTTCTCCCGAGGCCGCAGCCGGTGGAACCATTGGGCTGGTGGAGCAGGGCGATACGATTCGTATTGATATCCCGAATCGCACCATTGATGTACTGGTGTCTGATGAAGTACTGACGCAGCGTCGTCAGGATATGGACGATAAGGGGAAAGCTGGCTGGAAGCCGTTGAAGGATCGCCCCCGTAAGGTCTCTGCTGCCCTTAAAGCTTATGCAGCTATGGTGACCAGTGCGGACAAAGGTGCTGTCAGGGATATTTCAGCTTTGGACTGAGGCTTTGGCAGGCATTGAAAAACCGCCCTGAAAAAATACATTCAGGGCGGTTTTTTTCAGTTGATAACAATTCTCAGGGCGACCAGAATCAGAAACAGTCCACACAGGCGATTAATCAGCATGGCGTGTCTGCGCAAGGCTGGGAGTATCGATGAATGACTGGCAATGGTAGCGATCAGGCAATACCAGATGCCGTCGCAAAGCGTTGCCATCAGAGCCATCAAAAGCTGAGTAGTACGGGTTGATTCCGGAGTGACGAACTGACTGAAAAGCGCCAGAAAAAAAACGGCAATTTTCGGGTTCAGAAAAGCAATCAGAAAACCGTCTCTTGCTGCCTGATACAGTGGCAGGCTGTTTTCCTGTCGAGTGGTGTCAGGCGTGATGGCACCTTTTGATACTATGGATTTGAAACCCAGCCAGGCCAGATAAGCCGCTCCGGCAATGGTCATAACTTTTAACACCTGCGGAGATTCTGTAATCACAACCGCCAGCCCGGCTGCCACCAGAAAGGCATAAAGGCCAATCCCGGCGGCATGGGATACGGCCGCGACCATTCCATGCAGCTTTGAGCCCTGAACCGTATATTTCATCACGGCGACAAGGCTTGGGCCGGGAGAGATTGCCCCAAGAACACAAATTGTTAAAAGAGATAGCCAGGCAGAGGTTTCCATAGACAGCCTTCGGAAATTTAATGGAGAACCCAGTACCCTGTGTTCTCGCTTTGTTTATTGGAATAGTTTATTGGAATAGTTTATTGACTCAGAGGTTATAAATCAGCAACAGCAGGATCAGACCGGGGCAGATAATGCGCGTGTACCATGGCCAGATCTTCCAGAAGAGACTGTTTTGCAGGTCTGGAACCCCCTGGCTGAGTTCAGTCAGTAAACGATCCTGTCGTATAACCCAGCTGCCGTAGATCGCAATCATAAAACAGAGCATGGGCTGCATGTACTGAGTGGCGACTTTTACCGCCATGCCGAGCAGTGTATCAATATGAAGAATAATTACGATGGAAATAGCTGCTGACAGGGTCGACATCAGCCAGCATGCACGACGGCGGACGAATGACAGTCTTTCGACCATTGCCGCGACCACAGGCTCCATCATGGAAATAGACGAGGTCAGGGCAGCTATGGCAAGAAGCAGGAAAAAGGCTGCGGCCACAAACTTACCTGCTATGCCGAGCTGATCAAACAGGGTGGGGAGAACGTTAAACACCAGTTTTTCCGCGCTGTACAGCTGGCCACTGGCATTGAATATTTCTACGCCCTGGTGCATGGCGGCGTACATGCAGGGAATTACCAGCATGCCTGCGAGGAAGGCAACAGAACTGTCCACCAGTGTCACCTGAAGCGCCGTTTTGGGTAGATTGACCTTTCTGTTCAGGTAAGAGCCGTAGACCATCATGCACCCGGTACCCAGAGACATGGAGAAAAAAGATTGCCCCAGTGCGCTGATCAGCAGTTTGTCGTCAAGAATACGGGAAAAATCGGGTAGCAGGTAAATGTTCAGACCTTCCATTCCGCCGGGACGTGTCAGGGCAAAAACAATCAGCACTGCAAGCAGTACAAACAGGGAAGGCATAAGACGATTGCACCAGCGTTCAATGCCATTTTTAACGCCTTCTGTGACAATCAGGGTGGTCAGGCCCATAAACAACAGGGTGACAGCGATGGTGCTCAGAGAGGAGAAGCCTGACAGCCACTGAGCTGCACTGGTAAAGCCTGTCAGACTGGCAAGCGGAGCCAGAGAGAAACCAATAAACCAGCCACCCACTATGCTGTAAAAACTGTAAATCAGGGTCATGGTTAACAGGCCGGCAATGGCGGTTCCCGCACCAATACAGCGCAAAGAGGGGTTGGCACTCAATGATGCCATGGCGGAAATATTATTGCTTTGCCGGTAACGCCCTATGTTCAGTTCCGCGACCAGTGTGGGGTAGGCAAGAATGAATGAAAAGAAAAGATAAACCAGCGTGAAAGCCGCACCGCCGTTTTCGGCAGTCTGGATTGGAAAGCTCCAGATATTCCCGACACCTACGGCACAACCGGCCGCTGCGGTGATAAACCCGATACGGGAACTGAACTGACCTCGCCCGACTATTTCGGGCTCATTGCTGTTGGGTTCGTCGTTGCAGTTTGTCATTGTTCTGGACAAGGTACTTACTCCGGGCACTGGCGTAGACATCGAAGGCTGGACTTAAGGCCCTCTTCCGCTGAGATCCGAATACTATAGCAGTCCCTGTCAGCGGGCAGGCCTGATAAAGAGCAGTGGCATGCCTTTTTCCAGAACGTAGGGATAGGCAATGGTCCTGTTATTGTCTCCGGTACCGACTTTATCCGGCGCAAGGTAGAAGTACACCCAGCCTGGCAATCTGGCGCTGAGCTTCTGGTAAAAGACATTTTCGCTGATGCTCTCCATGCCTTCGCCCTGGGTAATCGCCAGCCTTGGGTAATTGTCATTATCGTGAGAGGCAAAGAACCAGGAGGGTTGTCCGGCAATACTGTAATAGGAGAAAAATGGTGCCTGACTGACAGCCTCGGGTTCCGGTACGTAAAGGCTTAATACACAGTTAAGGCGGGCGAAGCTGCAGATGCCGCCGGATTGCTCCAGATACCACTGTTTGAAATGCAGTTCGTCCAGTTCAAAGGGCTTTTTAAATGCCTGACTCCTGTAACCCATCTCTTCGAGAATGGCGAGCGAAGCCCGACTGAGCATGACTTCCATTTTCTCTCTGGCTTTGCTTTCGTCGTCCGCCATTTCATCCGGCATCCAGGCAAACAGGCGGTTTTCGCTGTAGTGACTGGCTCCGGGAACGGTCCAGCCCCAGTAAAAGCGTTCAAAGGCACCATAAGGCAGGACATTGACACCAACGACACCACTACTGCTGCCATAGGCGGGGTGAGAAATATTGCCGAGTTTGTGTTCCTGCAGATTACCTTCTTTGTCATAGGCCCCGACGGGCAGCTGCTGATCATGTACTTTTTTATGCATGCCAGCGACATGAACCATATTCTTGGCTTTTGACCACTCTTCGTTATAGGGCGGTGATTTTTGAAACTGTAAGGCGCAGCCCGTCATCATCATTGTGGCTACGACCAGCAGGTATCGGATTGTCATGTCCTTATCTCCTGAGCGCTTGTGAGGCCCGGAAGCCTCTGGATGCTGTTTTCTGCTCATGGCTGTCTGATCAGGCTTTAGCCATTTCTGTCATTCGAGCCATCGGCCGGGTATCAGACGCCTTTATGGCATAACGATCCTTGTTGCAAATACTTCTAGTAAGGCTCTGTCTTTAGTATGATAGGTAGTAACCGCAATGCTTTTTGGGGTTACTACTCAATAAAAAGAGGTCTGTTTGTCGAGAGTTGACTGTTTTTTGACCCTGCCTGTTTTTTTCCGGGGTCAGTCGTGTTGGTCAGCTGTCGATTCAAGGATTTTTTCGACACTGTCGGTGATAGAAGGCTTTATCAGAGATGTACCGAATAACAACTATATTGCTTTTCGTCTTGATGCTTACTGGTTGTGACCAGAGAACCCTGCCTCAAAAAAACTACAAGCTGGATGAAGGGGTCATGACGCTTCTGCTTGATGCCAAAGAAGACGCAATCCGGCGCAAGGATGCCGCTGCCGTAAAAGGCTTTTATTCAAAAGATGTGGTGATGGACATAACTGGCCCAAGAGGTCAGATGTTTCAGAGTACCTACAAAATGGTGTCCAGACAGGCTGAGATAAACGCCGAGTACGGTAAGGACTTTTACACCGAGGTTCTGGAGCGCGTGGTATACGTTTCAGCCAACCAGGAGAAAGCCGTCGTACAGCAGCGTATCAGAGAATCCTGGCTGTTCAACTCCCACTTTAATGATGTCATGGTGGAATCTGTGCATCGCATGGAGTGGGAGTTGGTGAATAACATTCCACAGATCACCCGTGCCAGCAAGCGCATTCTGGATCGCAGGGTACTGAATGAAGTTGACCGTCAGGTACCTCCGGAGCAGCACCTGTTGAATGATGCCTGACGACTGCGTGAACAGCCGGTCAGATAACCGGCGCTCCTGCCAGTGTCATTGATAGGGTCAGCAGCTCGTCCCACTCGTTGACCGGGGTCAGCCCCTTTATTCCCTGGTCAATAACGCCTGCATGTTCCAGCATCTGACGTAACTCACGTTCCGACTGGCGGCTCATGCCTTTTTCCAGAAGCCCCCGGCGCTTCTTCAGCATAAAGGGTGAAAAACCGTGCGCCCTGGCTGCCTGCTCTATTGCCAGCTCTGTACTGATTCCCCTGGATTTAAGCCGGCTCAGGTGGCATAGCAGGCGGATTTCTCTGGCCAGCGCCCAGAGCACAATGGGGGGTTCAATGCCTTCGGACCTGAGACCGCCAAGAATACGAACGGTATTCCTGACATCGCCCTGCAGAGCCGTATCGGCAAGCTGAAACACATCAAAGCGGGCATTATCTGAAACCACTTCCCGAACGGTATCGACATCAATGATGTTGCCGTTTGCCAGCAGCTTCAGTTTTTCAATTTCCTGGGCAGCCGCCAGCAGGTTGCCTTCAATCCTTTCAGCCAGCAGGGCGACGGCATCCTTTGATGCCTCGTAACCAGCCATCTTAAAGCGATGGGCTACCCAGCCGGGCAGTTGCCGGTGTTCAACCGGCCAGACCTGGATAAATACACCGGCTTTTTCCAGTTGCTGAAACCACTTGGCTTTCTGCGTCGCAGCATCAATCCGGTCGGTAATGATCAGCAACAGGTTATCCGGTGAGGGATTCTGCAGGTACTCCTGCAGCGCCTTGCGTCCCCTGTCTCCGGGTTTGCCATTAGGCATCCGCAGTTCCAGAATCTGTTTCTCGGCAAACAGTGACAGCGAGTTGGCTGTTTCCAGAAACTCGCTCCAGTCAAAACTGTTATCAATATGGTAGGTGTGCCGCTCTGTAAACCCGCGCTGGCGAGCCTCCTGACGGATGGCATCGCAACATTCAGATACTTGCAGGGGTTCGTCGCCACTGACGATGTAAATGCTACTCAGCTGGCGCTGTAACTGCGCTCCAAGCTGCTCAGGTTTTAACTTCATTCCCGGGCCTCAAGTGCCTCCAGCTCTTTTTTGCGGACTTCCCGGGCGCGCTCGGCTTCCTGTCGCAGAGAGTCTCCCGACATGGCAGCAACCCGGCGAACCGTCGTGTTGATAATGTCCTGACGCAACTCATTGAAGATAATACGCTCCTCGTTGCTGGAAGCGTTGGACTGATTCTGGTCCTGGGTAAAGAAACGCTCGTTACTCAGCTCCATGGGGGTAAACAGCTTCAGGCCGTCATCGGTTTCCAGCTGGTAAGTGACCGTCAGTGTCAGCAGTCGCTCGTAGCTGCCAGCACTGGACTGGGAGCGTTGACCGGTATCCTGGTTGATACGGGTGATTACCAGCCGATAAGGGGCGTCATCGTTAATGCTGATGCCTGTCAGGCTCAGGGCTCTTCTGAGATCCCGGACAAAGGTTCGGTCAGACCCTGTAACAGACAGTTCGGACAGTTCGCTGGCAATATCCATTTGTCCACGCAGCTGAAATCCACACGCCGTTAACAGGCTGGTGACCAGCAACAAAGGCAGGATGGTACGCCATTGAAGGTATCTGGCCTGTTGTGTTGCTCGTTGCATTAATAGCTGTCTGAACATGATCTCTCCATAGCACACAAGAACGACGGTTAATCGCTCAACAATAACATGCTGACCTGTTGTGGTTAAAGGGAAGGATGACACTGCTACCGCTGTTTCAGGTGGTCAACATCCAGAAGCAGTTGCTCTGTTATGATAAACGCCGTGTTTTCCCGGTAATAAGCCGCTTCATTGATAAATATGGGGTAGCCTGAACGCCCCGTATGGGGAAGTGTTTTGCCTTGCAGGGTAAAGAAAGCCGGGTCGCCCGTATCAAGCCAGATGAAATCCCGGTCCTGAAGCTGCTTATGTACCATTGCCGTCAGGTCGCCAGATGCAGATCTGGGGTAAAGTACCCGTTCACAGACTCTGTAGGCTGTTAGGGTGTCTGGCAGATTGATGGGGTGTTGATGGTGGCTCAGGTTTATAAATTCCACCAGTGACGCTATGACCTCCTCGGTTTCAAGCAGTAAATCATGCCGAATCACTGCATTGGCGATCGGACCAACTTCAATGGTCAGGCCAAATTCACAGATACTGTTCAGGGTGCGGCTGTATTTCTGGTCGAGGTCACTGAGAATCAGTTTGATTCCGGGGTGTTTTTGCTGTGCATAAGCAGCCGCCTGAAGATTAAAAGGTGACCGGTCACGCAGTATCAGGGTCATGCCCATATTGGCGGTTGTGCTGTGCAGATCAATCAGAAAGCGGTGGCGGTTGGGTCTGGGGCCCAGCTGGCGGTTGATCTCCCGGGCTCGAAGGTGTTCATAGCAGGTGCAGCCGCTGGCTGAAAGCACATCGTCACTGAAGCAGCGGTTCAGGTCTTCATCAATAAAGCGAACGCCGGCCTTTGTTGCCCTGGGGTTGGCCAGAAGCGTCGATACGCTGATGTTACTGTTCTGATAGGTTCCGAGACTGTCTAATCGCTGAATAATGGTGGGGCCAAGGTATTCGTTGCCATGAGTTCCCCCTGTCAGCGTAATTTCCTGAATCATGATTGGCTCGTTATTGTTTATCAGGTGTCTGGTTTATTAAAACATAGATGATCAGCGAAGTGACGAGGAGGGCATTCAGTGTGTGCAGCCTACGGGCTGCTGCACACAGAGGTGAGATTAAATCAATCAGCCGTGTTCTTTTATAATGCGCAGACAGGCTTTACGACAGATGTCTGAACGGGTTGAAGATGGCAGAACCACACCATGCTTTCTGAGTTCTTTATCAAGTGTTGGCCACTCCTCCAAAGTGCCGCTGATATAACCCAGTGCTGCCTGGCGAATAGGCAGAGATACAGAATCGTAAGACGTGCCAAAACTGGACATGATTTTTTTTTGCTTCCCTGATCGTTTCATAGATACCCCCCAATAGCATTTAATTTGCTTTGGAAATTATTATTCATGAAAACAATTCATCTATTGACTGATGCTGTTGGCTTCATGGTTTATTGTGTTCTACGACACATTAATGTACGCAAGTTACATGCCTGTTACAGGGAATGGGATAGGGGTAAATACTTAGTCAGTATTGCGTGTTGATTTGGATTAATTTGGAACCGGTTACAATTCTGTGCCTGATAGAGGTTGCCAGATTTTGGTTAATTATTATCAAGCAAACGACTCCTGACGCTTATCCTGTTCAGTGATATGATGGCGAAGTATACGACAAAGAATAATTAAAAAAACGGAACCCCTTATGTACAAGGCCAGCTTAGAGCCTCTGTCAATTCGCCTTGCTGTTATGCTGGCAGCCCTGGTTGCTATTGGTCCCTTTGCTATCGACACTTATCTTCCTGCCCTTCCAGCCATGGCAAAAGGCTTTAATGCTTCGGCTGCCAGCCTGCAATTAACCGTAAGTTTTTATTTTATTGGTGCTGCGGTTGGGCAAATAATCGGCGGCCCGGTTTCGGATAGTAAAGGCCGCAAGCCGGTTGCCCTGTTGGGATTGAGCATTTTTTTAATGGCCAGCCTGCTGATCAGTATGGCGGAAACGGTTAACCAGCTTCTGTTATTTCGTTTTATACAGGCGCTTGGGGGCGGGGCAACGGTTGTGATTTCTGCGGCGGCTGTCAGGGATCGCTATGGAGATAAGCGGGAAGCGGCAAAAATGCTGTCCCTGGTATCGATGATGATGTTGATGGCACCACTGGTTGCGCCCGGTTTTGGTGCATTGGTTCTGGCATTTTCGGGCTGGCGCACTATCTTTGTGGCACTGGCTTTTTACAGTGCTTTACTGCTGTTGATGGTTGCCTTTTATTTTCCTGAAACTCTTGGTGTCAAAGCTTCGTCGCCTACTTCTGCCCGCTCAGTTTTTCAGGCTTATGGCAAAGTGTTGAGACATACCAAAGCGATGGGGTTTATTTTCTGCATAAGTTTCGCCCTGGGAGGACTGTTTACGTTCCTGACTTCTTCACCTTTTGCCTATATGGAGTATTTCGGGATTTCACCTAATATTTATCCATTGTTGTTTGGTGCTAATGTTCTGCTTTATATGATGCTTAACCGGTTTAATATGAAACTGCTGAACCGGTATGAACCCGTTCAGCTCATACCCTTTGGCGTTGCCTTGCAGGTTGTGGCTTCACTCTGCCTGGTTCTGTATGTCGCCTTTTATCCACCTCAGTTTGAAGTCGTCTACCTGCTGACCCTGATGAACATCTGTTCAATCAGCCTGATTGCTGCCAATGCGACCAGCTGTGCTCTGAAATATTTTCCTGACCAGGCCGGTACGGCCAATGCGGTTATCGGTACGATGAATTTTGGTCTTGCCGGTTTGACCGGGGTCATAACGTCACTATTTCATGATGGTAGTCTTATGCCGATGGTTGTGACCATGCTGGTCGGCAGCTCTCTTTCTCTGCTGGCATTTGTTGCTGGCAGACAGGTAGCTGAACCTGACGTTAGTTTTGAACAGGTACGCCATCGTCTGTGAGAGGTCGTTATAACCATTAATAGCCTGCCTGCATTGGGTCTATCGATATTTCTGATTAGAACTGCGATAGCCAATCCGTAAAGTAGTGATTGCATAGAATAAAACGCCCACCTTGATGGAGGTTGGAATGAGCAAGACGTATTTAACTACCGCTAATGGCTCCCCGGTCGCTGATGACAACACGAGTGTTACTGCCGGAGAGCGGGGCTCGTTAACATTTGACAATATTCACCTGTTCGAAAAACTGGCGCACTTCAACCGTGAGCGAATTCCTGAGCGTGTTGTTCATGCCAGGGGTTATGGTGCCTATGGAACCTTTACCCTGAATAAGGATCTGTCGGATTATACGGTTGCCGACTTCCTTCAGGGGGCAGGTAAAAAGACAGATGTTTTTCTGCGTTTTTCTACCGTCGCCGGCGGTCAGGACTCTGGGGATTATGTCCGTGACGTGAGAGGGTTTGCCCTGCGCTTTTATACAGAACAGGGTAATTACGATATCGTTGGCAACAATACGCCGGTTTTCTTCATCCGTGACCCGGCCAAATTCCCTGATTTCATCCATTCCCAGAAGAAAGACCCGAAAACCAATCTGCCAGACCCTGCCCATCATTTTGAATTCTGGGCAAACCATCCCCAGTCGATGCACCAGATCACCATTCTTATGTCTGACCGGGGCATTCCTAAATCGCTCAGGCACACGAATGGTTATGGTTCCCACACCCTGAGCCTCTGGAATAAAGACAGTGAACGGTTCTGGGTCAAATGGCACTTCAAGACCAATCAGGGCGTTGAAACGCTGACCAATGACGAGGCAGCAAAACAACCGGGCGATGGTATGCAAAGGGATCTGGTTGAAGCGATTGAGAAAGGTGATTTTCCAAGCTGGTCAGTGAAAATTCAGGTAATGACCGATGAGCAGGCAAAGCAGTGTGAGCTCAACCCATTTGATTTAACCAAGGTCTGGCCTCATAAAGAGTTCCCATTACAAGACATTGGTACACTGGAACTGAATCGTAACGTAGATAATTATTTTGCCGAAACCGAGCAGGTAGCCTTTGCACCTTCCAACCTGGTGCCTGGTGTCGGTGTATCACCGGACAAGGTTCTGCAGGGGCGCTTGTTTGCCTATGCTGATGCCCATCGCTATCGTCTGGGTGTGAACCATCAACAGATTCCGGTCAACAAACCGGTGTGTCCGGTGCATCACTATCAACGTGATGGCGCTATGGCAGGAGCCAGTGGCTGTCCTGTAACCGGTCACCTGCAAAATGCCGATGTTAACTTCTACCCCAATGACCGTTCTGATGCGCCTGTACCTGCGCCTCAGTTTGGTGAGCCACCAATGCCTCTGGAAAATGATGCCTGGCTGAAGGCTTACGACTCTTCTGATGAAGACAATTACTCCCAGGCAGGAAACCTGTATCGGATAATGTCTGAAGACCAGAAGCAGCAGCTGGTGAGCAATATTGCCGGTGGTCTGAGTCAGGCAACGGAATCCGTACAGAGTCGCATGATTGAGCATTTCACCCGTTGTGATGAGGATTACGGGCAGAGAATTAAAGCGTTGTTGAAGTAACCCGTCACCCTCTGTGTTTCATCTGCAAACACAGAGGGTCTTCTATTTTCTATTCACTGCTGTCTGGACAGCCGCGATTTTACACTGTCAGCCATGCCGCCCAGTCCTGGTCTTTCTCCAAGCCTGATAACGTAAAGGGGTTTATCAGTAAACCTGGGGAAATCTGCCTGAAAGTAGAACGTATTGCTGTTGATGATCAGTTCCTGATTTTTCGTCAAGCCCAGAAACGCAACCACCACAATAACCAGTGTTAAAAACAAACGAAACATAGTTTGGAATCCTGAAAGTCACTCATAATTCTATTGTGTAATAGTTTTAATCGACTTTTCCAGCTCTGCAAAATATGGGTTCCATGTCAGTCTCGCATGTATCTTTCCTTCCTCCCGGTAACCCCAGGCTGAATACCAGATATTTTTTGCCCCCGGACATTTTTCGTTGGCCTGAAGTGTCTGACCATTGTCGCACATGCGATAGCTGCCCTTCTCGCCGTAGTAATGATTGGCTGGAGCAAACAGAACGTTCATGTGAGAGAAGTTGCTGATATGCAGCTCCGGTATGGAGCTGTCAAAGACTGAGACTCTTGTATCTTTCGTATCTGGGGGAGACCCGTACCAGACCAGTTGGCTGTGTGGGTGGGTAAACTGTGATTCGAATAAGCTCAGTACCGTATGAGCATCAATAACACTGTCGTTTTCGCTGATGGTCATTAACACTGGAAACGGGACAGGGTTGTCCTCCAGATCGTATCGTACCGCCTTGCTGGTTTTGTAATACTCTCCGGCACCGTTAACAGCCAGCGAGTCATAACGCACATAGTTGCTGGTCAGGTCGATATCGGCCCAGTCCTTGAAATAGGACAGTGCCGGAGACAGTGCCACCAGACTGCTTTTAGGCTTGTAGCCCGGAGAAAACAGCAGCATTCCACTGACTGTGTCTGGTTTCTGCTGTAATGCCCAGCTGGTAATCAGGTTGGCTCCGGTAGAAAAGCCTCCCAGCCAGAGTTCATCGACTTCCGAAGCCAGCAGCTGTGCATGGTGGGCGACAGCTGTCTGCCAGTCTTCCATGTGTACCTGAATCAGGTCAGCGGGTTTGGAACCATGTCCTGGCAATAAAATGGTTCTTACCAGAAAGCCCTGCTGCGCCAGAACGGGGGCAATATCAACGAATGAATAAGGTGAGTCACCCAGTCCGTGTACCAGCAAAATGCCTTTCTTTGCTGTGGTGTTGCTGGCAGGCAGGAGTTCAAACGGACTGTTGCTGTTCAGCTCCAGAGTTTTATTGTGGGTAATAAATGCCCTGTTATCACCAAGCCATGCGCGGGTGTCGTTTATGTACCCGGTAAAAGTACTCTGGTCATAGGCGGGCTGTGAGTCTGATACGGTAAAAGCCGGGCTGTCAGGAGCCTGGCTGCAGCCAGTCAGACTGAAGAATAAAGCCAGCAGGAGGCTGGTTATGACAGGTCGATACAACATCTTCGTAATTGTTTTTAAGTTAGCCGGTTAAGGCAGACTATATCAAAGTCTTTGACCAGATAAAAAAATCATGAACATGTAGTACACTTTTCAATACACAGGCTGGAACGCTATCCAGCCTGTGCTGACCATTACCACCATGGCTCTTTCGGTTCAGGGTTCTGCAATTGGATGATTTCACCGAATTTTGGAGTCAGTACCTTTTGATTGCGTTTCCTGCTCTCATCAACGGATCGTTGCAAAGGTTCGTACCAGGCGTGTAGTGCCAGATCAAATGTACCGTTATGAACCGGAACCATCCATTTGCCCTGAAGGTCGATATGAGCCTGAACACCTTCTTCCGGGAACATGTGGATATTTGCCCACTCCTGATGATACGCACCGGTTTCAATAAAGGTCAGGTCAAAAGGCCCATAGCGTTCACCAATGGTTTTGAAACCATCAAAATAGCCAGTATCACCGCTGTAGAATAAACGTTCGTTGTCAGTCATTATGACCCAGGATGCCCACAGGGTTGAGTTTCTGTCGAGCAGGCCCCGGCCTGAAAAATGCTGGGCAGGCGTGGCGACCAGTTTAACACTGCCATGACTGGCAGACTCCCACCAGTCAAGCTCGGTGATTTTGTCTGCAGCAATTCCCCAATTCTGCATCACCTTTGCTAATCCGAGAGGGACATAAAACTGTTTTACCTGCTTATCCAGCTGCTGGATTGTGTTCTTATCCAGATGGTCATAATGGTCATGGGAAATGATAACGCCTTCGATATCGGGTAAAGCTTCCAGTGTTATGGGAGGTTCGTGAAAGCGTTTTGGCCCTGCCCACTGTACCGGAGAAGCCCGTTCAGAAAAGACCGGATCGACCAGCCAGAAGCCTTCGTCGAGGCGTAACAGAACCGAAGAATGACCCAGTTTGACGGCCAGTGTACCCTTCAGCTTGTCCAGGCTGGAGATGTCGAGCGGAACAACAGGAATATCTTCACTGGGGGAGGCATCGGGTGACTTTTGTCCCAGTGTACGCCAGATAATTTTTGGCAGGCTGCTCAGCCCGGCAGCCTGTTCTCCGCTGGCGTTATGGAATTTGCCATTGTTGTACAGGTCTGAGCCAGAGACCGGGCTATCAGAAAGAGCGTATGGGCTGAACCCCGTGGTCATGGCAATGACTCCCAGATAACTCAAAAAACGTTGAAAATAACGACTCGATAAAGACATTAGAAATAACTGAAAAGTAAACTTATGAGTTTAGTATAGAGATAGTTTTCAGAAAGTAAACTGGCGAGTGTAATATCCTCGTATAAAGATTTTGAACGATTTGTAAACCTTTATGGTGAGAGACATGGCTGAAAAAACGCTGACGAGAAGCGAGCAGAAACGTTCTTCTATCCTCGAAGCAGCAACAAACGAGTTTAAGGAGAAAGGCTTTCAGGGTGCCAGTATGGATCGGATTTCCGAGCGGGCCGGGGTGTCCAAACGAACGGTGTACAATCACTTTCCCAGCAAGGAAGACCTGTTCTCAGACATTTCAGACAACCTCTGGCAACGCATGAAAGCGGCTGAAAAGCTGGAGTACACATCTGAAATTCCCATGGCGCAACAGCTGGAAGCGTTTGCGGCTGAAACGATGACGTTATATGCCTCGGAGGATTACATCGGCCTTTCCCGCTGCATACTGGCAGAGTATATGCACTCAGAGACACTGGCCCGACAAGCTATGACAAAGTTTACTGAAGACGACTCAGCACTGGAGCGATGGATTCAGTCGGGAATAAACGACAAACGTCTGAAGAAAGGCAGCCCGGTGTTTATGGCAACACAGTTTTTCTATTTATTGAAAGGCTTTGGTTTCTGGCCTCAGACGATAGGGCATTCGCCCGTACTGACTTCCGAAGAACAGCAGCAGGTGATTCAGTCTTCAGTATCGATGTTTCTTAACCAGTATCAACTGAAGGAGTAAGGCGTGAAACAGGAAAGTTATCAGGTGATTTATGAACGGGCCTGCGAACGCAAAGGCGGAGAACTGGCGCTGGAATCCCTGTTGGAAAAACCACTGTCATCTACTCAGCTGGAGAGCATTGGCAACGATCGGTATCTGGCAGAATTGACCCGCAAGGTCTTCCAGAGCGGATTTGTCTGGCGCGTTGTTGATCAGAAGTGGCCTGATTTTGAGGACGTTTTCTGGGGCTTTGATATTGAAAAGTTGCTGATGATGCCCGATGACATGCTGGAACGAAAAGCGACTGACCCCAAAATCATACGACATTTGAAGAAGGTGTGGAGCATACGGGACAACGCCCTGATGATCAGGGATGTGAGCGACGAACATGGCAGTTTCGGCCGGTTTATTGCGCAGTGGCCGGAAGATAATATTGTCGGCTTATGGGCTTACCTTAAGAAACATGGCTCACGCCTTGGTGGCAACACCGGGCCTTATGCATTGCGGGCAACAGGCAAAGACACGTTTTTGCTAACCCGTGATATCGAAGGGTATTTCAGGGCAATGGGTATCATTGAGGGTAGCGCAACCAGCCAGAAGAGTCTCAGGGCCATTCAGACCTTTTTTAACGAATTGCATGAAAGCAGTGGTCGAAGCTATAGCGAACTCAGCCGCCTGCTGGCGTTCGGGGTTGGTGATAACCGGGTTCAGGCCGTCGCTGCAATTAGGTAGTTGCAATGTAGCTGTCACACTTACCTGTTAAGATGGACGATTCAATTTTTCCTGATTTGCAGTACCGGGTCGATAACTGTGAAAAGTGATAGTGGACATATGTCTGTTACTTGATTAGAGGTTGTCGTCTGAATCATCGGGCTGTGGACGTTTAATGATTATTATGGAGCAGAGAAATGGGTTTGGGCGGAATCAGTATCTGGCAGCTGGTTATTATTCTTCTGATCAGCGTCATGCTGTTTGGAACCGGTAAGCTGAAAACACTGGGTAGTGATCTGGGGGGAGCGATCAAGGGTTTCAAAAACGCTTTGAGTGACGATGAGCGTGAACCAGAAGCCCTTGATAAAAAAGCCAGAGGTTAAGCTGTATGTTTGATATGGGTTTTGCCGAAATGATCACCATCGGCCTGCTGGCGCTGGTGGTCATGGGACCCGAACGGCTGCCGCAGGCTATACGTTCGATTCTGAAGTGGATTCACTATCTGAGACAGACCGCCAGCACATTGAAAGATACGGTTGAGCAGGAGCTGAAGATTGATGAGATAAAGAAAGACCTGCAAACTGAAGAAATCGAACGTCAGGTTGAGTCATTCAGGCAACAGGCTGCGAAAACGTCAGCAGACTTCAAAAAAGTCAGCCTGAAAAATAAAGAGGAAATTTCTCGCCTGATGGATGAAGATAAAACACCAGAATTGAAAACGGCTCCCGGGAAAGAACAGGCAGCTTAAAGCTTCTTTTTTCAGCCATTAAAAAAAGCGGCACCTTCATTCAAAGGTGCCGCTTTGGTTTCATCAGGAAGCCGTTTCAGATAAACAGTTTATTGCCTGCCATATCCTGTACTTCTCCGAGCTTCAGGTCGATAAAAAAGTGGTCAGCAGGCTGGGCATGCCTGAATTGATAGTACAGGCGGGCAAGGGCGGCAAAGCGTGACTTGATAGTATTCAGGTCACAGTCTTCCATTTTGACCTCACCCCCGTTTTTCGGATTACCACCTACGTAGTCATGCTCCCAGTCGATGGTATCCAGATCACCATCAGAATCGTGTCTGGCAAACAGGTCGGTCGCAACATTTACCGGAATCAGTAATTTGTAGCTCAGGTCTTCCAAAGCCAGCTCGTCACCATTTCGCTGATACAGCGTCGCCAGACAGATTTCATTAAAGGCAGCAGTCATCATTTGCTGGCGGTTCAGACCGTATTCAGCGATGTGTGCGTAGACGGCATTGATCGCCTGAATCATATCGGCTCCGATATTAAGGCTGTCAGCCCGACTGATAACATCGTCATCAGAGGCTGTGTCGTTCATCACATTGAGCAGACTGAGAATCTGGCTGCTGTTGATATTGGTCTCCAGCTCAGACAGTGCCATCAGCCAGAACAGCGGTGTGCGGGCTTCAAACAGCGTCTTCATATCTTCACCCCAGCGGTTTTTAAGGCTGATTTCGATCAGGACTTCCAGGTGCCTGAACATCAGGTCACGGTAGTCTTTTGCCTCCAGCATGATTTTCCATGGAACATCAGCTCCCGCCCACTCACGCCAGTCCATCTCTCGACGGTAGTAAGGGAAAAGCGCATCATAATCCCTGACGTGCTTTAGAGTATGGGTTTCAATTTCAAACAGGTCAGGGCTATGAGGTTTGACCAGCTTGTAAGAGGGGGTGTAGGCCGCCAGGGACGGGCTTTGAATATTAACCAGTGAACCCTGCTCGTTGCGATGAACAGCCGTGTCGTTTACATGGATATGACCACCAAACTGCACTTTAATCCCGGCTGCAATGGCCTGGTCAGCAGTATCCGGCGTTGGTACGCGCGTGTTGTTGTACGAGGCATCGTTAAAGACGTAATAAAAGTCGTTCGCGCTTTTGTTCAGATATTCGGTTATAGGGTAATGGCTGAATATAATCAGAGCCTTGCCCTGTTCTTCTGCACGACGGGTTACATCTTTCAACCATTCAAACACTTCTTTTTTGTGCGTCTTGCCTTCTTCCCAGCCAATGGCTCTCAGGTCCCAGTCGCCATTTTCCCTGGGTGTGTAGATGTTCATATCCACTGAACAGATCCACAAGCCGTTTTCTGGTTCAGCCAGATACGTGGCGTCCGGACACCAGGCTGTAGTCCCATCATTACCTGTGATATTCAAACCACGGTCTTCAAACTGTTCGGAGCCCCACGGGGTTTCATAGTGGAGGTAAGAAGGTTTGTTCCTGAAGCCGTAGTCTGCCAGCACGTCAAACATATGTTCATAACCAGCCCCAAACATACGCTCAGTTTTGTGCTGTTCCTGCACAATGCTGCCGGGGGTAAAACCTCTGTTGAAATCACTGGTGACCTGAACAGAGGCTCCGTCATGTCGTAAAAAGTTTTTGGTCTGGTCCCTGCCAAACGGGCGAACCGGGTCGTGGTTACCGTTAGCAATAAAGAATTCAAAACCGTATTTTTCAATGTATGGCTTAACCACACGATTGAAACCAGCCAGTGTGTCTATCTGGCCATCGTCAGTGAAGTCACCGAGCAGGCAGATGTATTTAATGCCCTGTTCGCCCAGCTCTTCCAGTGCGCTGATAAAGGCAAAATAGTTTTCATTAAACATGCGTGTTGAACCAACGGAGTCCTGCATGCTGCGGATGGTGACTTCACTGTTGTAGTCGCTGAACTCGTAATCTCCAAACACGTCATGGAAGTGAACGTCTGCGAGCATGGCCACTTTCATATTGGCAAAGTCAGGGGCGCCCGGATCCTGTGGACGGTCCTTGCTGTCATCAGTACAGGCGGTTAGTAGCGGAGCTGCGGCTGCAACGGTACCGGCTTTGGCGCTTCCTGCCAGAAAGGAGCGGCGGGATAACAGTTTTGTGATTTCCATCTTGATTACTGCTTTGAGGGAACGTTGGAGCAGGAAGGTTAAATGAGCTTTATGACAATAATGATACGATCAAATGACAGAAATATTTCAACGGTATGAATCTGTCACCGGCATTTTGCGCGTTTCGTTTTCTCTGTATTCCTTTTCAGATAAGGCTTGGGCAAAATTACCGGTTTGCCGGTTAATTGAGTCGTGAGCGATGCCTGATACCCTGTTATTTACAGCTGGAGTAACTCTGCCTGTTTGTATAATGCTGCTGGCGGGTATTCTGTTAAAAAAGACAGGGTATATTGATGATCATTTTATCAGTGTTTCATCCCGGCTGGTGTTTAACTTTGGGTTACCCGCTGTCCTGTTTTTTAGCTTGTCATCGTTAGACCACAGTCAACCATTTGATACCGACCTTTTGTTGTTTACCTGCATCGCAACAGTGACCGGTTTTTTCCTTGCCTGGCTTTTGTCTTTAAAAGTCGTGCCAGTATGGCAGGACCGGGGCGTATTTATTCAGGGCGCGGCACGTGGCAACCTGGCCGTGGTTGGTCTTGCCCTGGCTGGTAATATGTATGGTGAAGAAGGCATTGCACTGTTGTCGCTGCTGATGGTTGTTACCATACCTGTTTATAACATCCTTTCTATTGTACTCCTGGCGTATTATGGGCAGGATCGTTCACAGCAAGTCAGCCCGCTGAAACTTTTTCAGGATATTGTTTCTAATCCACTGATTATTGCTGTACTGGCAGGAGTGCTGTTCAGTACAACCGGGCTGGAGATTCCAGCAGTGATTGATAAAGTGGGTCACTATTTCGCCCGGATCACCCTGCCTCTCGCTTTGCTGGGTGTCGGTGGTACGCTCAGCCTGAAAGCCCTTGGTAAAACCAGTCACGTGTCGTTTTGGGCCAGCCTGGCCAAAGTCGCTTTGTTGCCACTTATTGTTGTACCTGTAGCTATGCTTCTTGGGTATGAAGCAATGGAGCTGGGTGTTTTATTCCTGATGATGTCCTGTCCAACGGCAGCTGCCAGCTTCATTATGGCAAAAGCATCCGGAGGAAACGGAGAGCTGGCCGCTAATATTATTGTTTTGACTACTCTGGCGTCGTTGCCTGCTGTCAGCCTTGGTCTGTTTGTCATGAAGACATGGGGAGTTATCTGAGATGTTACTGTCCAGCTGGCGCGTGCCTAAAACCGGTCTGCTACTGATGGCAGTGATCGTTCTGCTGACAAGCGTCGGCTGTACCAATCTGCCGAAAAATGTTCAGCGCACCGAATCCCATGCTTTTACCACAACAGAAACAACGGTGATTGGTACGCATATCAGGGAAGCCCTGAAATCACACCCGAAGACTGAGACGGGGTTTTACCCCCTTAGTAATGGCCTGGATGCCATGGCGACCAGATTGGCATTGATTGATGCTGCGCAGAAGAGCGTTGACGTACAGTATTATCTCTATCACAACGATCTGGTTGGGCAACTCTTTACTAAACGATTGCTCTATGCGGCGGACCGTGGCGTCAGGGTCAGGATGTTGCTGGATGATCTGGGTGCCTCAGATAAAGACCGTATGCTGTCCGTGTTGAATCAGCACCCTAATATCGAAGTCAGGTTGTTTAATCCAATTACAACCCGTGGACTGTTGCGGAACCTGAATCTGGTGACAGACTTCAGCCGGATTAATCGCCGTATGCACAACAAGTCGTTTATTGTCGATAATCAGATTGCCATTATTGGCGGACGCAATATCGGTGATGAATACTTTGATGCCAGTGTCGTCGAGTTTGCCGATCTTGATATGGTTCAGATTGGTGCAGCTGTGCCGGATATTTCTGTCGATTTTGATGAATACTGGAACAGTAACCACAGTTTTCCGGCTGAAACGATCATCAAGAACCATAACGTCTCTGATAAAAAGCGCGCCAGGCTAATGCAGAAGCTGGAAAAAGCCATGCAGACGTCTGAGGGACAGCAGTACTTTGAACGTTTGCACAATGCACCGATCATCCAGAGCCTGGCTGAGAACGATTTGCAGTGGTTCTGGGGGCAGGCCAATGTTTATGCAGATGCACCCGATAAAATAGAACTGGTTGATATTGATAACAATATTCATCTGACGCCCAGGCTGGAGCCGTATTTCCAGAAAGCGCAAAAAGAAGTGATTATGGTGTCGGCTTATTTTGTACCCGGTGAGGAAGGTATGGCCTTTATTCGCTCAATGGTCGAGCGCGGGGTTCGGGTAACTATTGTCACCAATAGCCTGGCCTCAACCGATGTCGGCATTGTTCATGCGGGTTATCGTCAGTATCGCCCGGAACTGCTGGATCTTGGGGTGCAACTGATTGAGATGAAACCCAGAACGAATGAAAAGAAGCACCTGATCAAGGGTTCCAGCAGTCGTGCAAGTCTGCACGCAAAGACCTATATCATTGATGGCGATATCATGTTTGTCGGATCGCTGAACCTTGACCCACGTTCCATCAGGCTGAATACCGAAAACGGTGTGATCTACCATTCACCCGAGCTGGTCACACATACATAAAGGAAGAAATGCTGGGAGCGGATCGTAAGCTCTATTGGGTGCTGAGAAAAAACGGCAATACGATTGAGTGGGTGAATGGTCAGGGAGAGGTCGATGCCACAACTGACCCGGAAACGTCCTGGCTACTGCGGACCGGTATACGGCTGTTGTCTATTTTCCCCATCGAAAGCCAGTTGTAGTCTATGCTGACTCCTGAAACGAAGCCTGTTTCAGGAGTTGTTCATGTCCAGCCGCACACACCCTTATCCCCGCAGTTTCAGCCATATTGGCCTGTCAGTACCGGATCTTGAAAAAGCCGTTGAATTCTATACTGAGGTGCTGGGCTGGTATCTGATTATGCCTCCCACCGACATCACGGAAGACAACAGTGCTATTGGTGTCATGTGTACCGATGTATTTGGCAGTGGCTGGGGTTCTTTTCGGATTGCCCACCTGTCAACGGGTGACCGGATAGGTGTCGAGATCTTTCAGTTTCCCAACCATGAAATACCTGACGATAATTTTGAGTACTGGAAAACCGGCATCTTTCATTTCTGTGTTCAGGACCCGGATGTAGAAGGGCTGGCAGACCGCATTGTCCGTCATGGAGGCAAGCAGAGGATGCCTGTCAGGTACTATTTTCCCAATGAGAAACCTTATCGGATGGTTTATATGGAAGATCCCTTTGGCAATATTCTTGAAATTTACTCGCACAGTTATGAACTGACGTATTCTGCTGGCGCTTACGGTAGATGAAGCCCTCCTCGAGAAGGGCTTCAGCTCGTCAGTTCTTTTTCATTCGTCCATGACTGTTTATGCTGTCTGCAATGCAGCTTCGCACTGTGCTTTCTTTAGCTTTGGCAGCTCTCTGGCAAAAACAGCCAGTGTCAGAATACAGGCCAGGGCATCGGATACCGGGAAGGCCAGCCAGACGCCTTTCAGCTCAAACACCTGTGGCAACAGGTAAAGCATAGGAATCAAAATTAACACCTGTCGGCTTATCGTCAGGATAAATGCAGCAACAGGTTTGCCCATCGCCTGAAAATAGCCAGCTGCAATGCTCTGGGCTGCCGCCAGTGGCATCAGGACGGTGATCGTTTTCAGCCCCTGAACACCCAGCTCCACAACGGTTTCATCACTGGTAAACAGCTGAATCAGTGCTTCCGGAAAACTCCATGCCAGAAGTGCCAGCGCCCCGGAGACAATGGTTCCGAACAGAATGGATTTATAGACGACTTCGAGAACCCGGTCGTACTGTTTGGCACCATAGTTGTAACCTGCGATAGGCAGAAAGCCCTGTGTCATACCAATAATCGGAACAAACAGCAGGGAGGTGATTCTGTGCAGTATGCCATAAACCGCAACCGCTATAGGCCCTCCGTATAAATACAGGCTCTGGTTGAGCAGTATGACCATGGCACTGCCTGAACCCTGTCGTCCAACAGTGGATGCCCCAAGAGACAGGATTTCACGAATAATGGCTTTGTTCCATCGAAAATACTGTCGTTTGAATTTAAGGTGGCTGCGCCCTCGCAGATAAAACGACAACAGATAAACCAGTCCGGCGATCTGGGACAGGACGGTAGCGATAGCCGCTCCCTTCAGCCCCATATCCATGAAGATAACAAAGACGATATCCAGTATCAGGTTAATAGCCGACGACAGGCACATACCAATGACGGAATATTTGGTCAGACCTTCAGCGCGCAGTGTATTGTTCATACACATCCAGCTGCCCAGGATGGGAATCCCCATAAGAATGATGGTGTAGTATTCCATGGCATAGGGAAGGATCTCCCCGCGTCCGCCAAACACCGAGAGAATTTCGGTGGCATAGATACCGCTAAGCACAGAAACCGTCGTACAGATCAGTATTGCCAGTGAGAGCGCATTACCAAAAGCCAGTCGTGCGGTTTCAAAATCCTTTGCCCCAAGGCTGCGTGAGATAATGGATGCACTACCGACGCCGATGCCCATGCCAAGCGTCGGAATCAGCATGCTGACAGGCAGAACGACTGACATTCCTGCAATAGCCATGGCTCCGGCATACTGGCCGACGATAATAGTATCGATGATGTTATACATCATCAGAACCAGAATGCCTGAGCATGCTGGCAGTGTCATATTGATGAGTAATTTGCCAATGGGGGCATTACCCAGCCGATTCAGTTGGCTCATAAAGATAGGCTAAGGTCGGCAGGATTCTGTCAGGCACTTCAGTGTGACATTTTCCTGAACCTTTCTTGTTTAATTAATTAGTACAGAAGTACATATCATAAAGAGAAATCGCGATGTATTGAGCTATGACGGGGTAGGGGGAAATGCGTAGTTACTTAATAGTTATTTAATAGTTATCTAATAACTGGATGGTCAGCTTTTTATGCGAAACTGGACTTAATCAGACTTGCGTATTGATGAATCGTCAACAAAACTAAGTCCGTATAACTACTTATGGCACCGAGATGGCAAGACCACAGCAGTATGACCGGAACATTGTAACTGATCGTGCTATGCATCTTTTCTGGCATAAAGGTTACTATACGACACCGGTCAGTGAAATCATTAAAACCACAGGACTTCAGGCCGGTAGCCTGTATTCAGCGTTTGGCAGCAAAGAGGGTTTACTTCTGGCGACGCTGAAGCACTATACCGACCAGATGGAACAAATGTTTACCCATTTGTTGAACGAACGGGAATCCGCACGAGATGGCTTTGAAAGGCTGTTTGACGAATTAATTCACCTGGTGACTGACGAGAGTCAGAACGACGGTTGTCTTTTGTTTAATACACTCATCGAAGTCGCAGGACACCAGCCGCATTTGTGTGTGCAGGTAACAGAACAGCTTAAACGACTTGAAAGTTGTTTTCGGCATGGTCTCGAAAGGGCAAGGGCTGAAGGCGACCTGAATAGCTCAATGGATATCAATGGGCTGGTTATTTTTGTGATGGGCGTTACTTGTTCAGTTTCGATTATGGGGCGGCTGGCACCCGATAAAGAGCACATGCAATCGCTGGTAAAACCGGCGTTACAGGCGCTCTTTACGCCCTGAGGCGTTCAGGATATCAGGCTGTCTTCGACTGGTGGTTCAGACGATACTGAACCAGGTCTTCTATAGTCAGGACGGGCATGTGGTGTTGCCTGGCAAACTCTGTCAGTGCTGGCAGGCGCATCATTGTACCGTCCTCATGGGTTAATTCGCACAGTACGCCTGCTGGTTTTAATCCCGCCATTGCCGCGAGGTCTACCGTTCCTTCTGTGTGTCCACGTCGGGTTAATACACCACCCGGTTGAGCGCGAAGTGGAAAAACATGACCAGGGCGAGCCAGGTCTTCCGGACGACAGCCATCGGCTGTGGCCGTTTTAATGGTGGTGACCCGGTCAGCAGCGGAAACACCGGTTGTTACTCCGACCCTTGCTTCAATAGTGACGGTAAAGGCCGTTCCGTTTTTACTGGTGTTATCTGAGACCATAGGAGGCAGGTCAAGCTGGTTAAGCTTTTCATCGGGCAGGCACAGGCAGACTATGCCGCTGCATTCCCTGATCAACAGAGCCATCTGCGGTGGTGTAATGGTTTCAGCTGCAAAGATCAGGTCGCCTTCGTTTTCACGGTCTTCATCGTCGACCAGAACGACGCCCCGCCCCTCTTTAATCGCGTTCAGTGCATTGATAACGCGGTCTTCAGAGGTTCCGAAAGGTGTGAGTAGTGACTGATTCATGGTAGTGGTCCAACCTGGATTGAAAAAGAATTACCAGAATCAGGGCAAAGGAATGAACAGGCACTCATGCGCAATAAGTCGTCATGTGTAATGAGCAATGCAGCATGCCTGAATGAACGAACTCAGGCTTCAGTCAGTGCTGAAACCCTGGTTTATTCTCTTCCATCCGGACTGTAACCGTCGGCTCTGGTTTCTCACCAGATCTGCTGACCCTGTTACCGAAAGTACTTAACAGCAACAGGCGCTCGCGGGCTCTCTTTATTCGACAACTTACTGAATAAAGAATACCGCCGGTGGGGAATTTCACCCCGCCCTGAGAATAGTTTTACCAGACGCGTGCATCTGGTTCGCACATCCTAATAAAACCTGCTCTCAGGCTCAATAGTATGAATAACGGATGAGGTAAGTGCCTGGCCAGAAAATACGGTTTTGTATGGTTGGATACTTATTTACAGGAAAGTGATGAACGCCCAGTAAAACAGCAATCCGGCTATCACAGTAACCATCAGGCTTTTGCTGATGCGAGCGACGATAAAGGCGACAATGGCAGAACAAAGGAAAGCTTTGTTAATACCCAGAGAACCATCCGGAGCCTGAACCATAATGGTTTGAATAATAATGGCACTTAGTACAGCGATGGGGACGTATTTCAGAGATCGTTCTACGTTCGGAGGACGTGTCCAGCTGAACCCGTGTAATACCAGTACAGCCCTTTGCCTTCTTTGTTGTTGCGAAGCCATCCTGAGACCACGGCAAAGGTTTCATCAGTCAGCCAGAATGCCAGTTTGGCTCGTATGGAACTACGCATGTGGCGAGTATGGGGAACCAGGGTAGCGGCATAGAGCATGTGGCGCAGGTTAAGAAAAAAAGGTGGCCAGTAAAATGGCGGGCCAGGCTGCGGCAGCTCCCAGCATGGACACGGCAATAAACTGTGCCGAACCGGCAAAGACCAGGGCTGACATTCCCATTATCGCCAAGTCGGACATTCCGGCTGCTTTCGCCAGAACACCATAGAGAATGCCGAAAGGGACAGCCGCCAGAATCAGTGGCAGTGAGTGTTGGGTACCCTGAAGCAGTAAACGGGCTGGAGACAGTGCTTGATCAGGCATTGTTGTGTTGTTGTTTGCAGTTTTGAGTGGTCAGACTTTAGTTTTTTTGCTGGAAAAATGCCAACCTCCTGTTCCAGAATTCTCTGAGAAGCTACGTAATCCCCCTCCATACTTTTTACTGTTTTTTCATCAATTAATACTCTGCTGAAAAAATTAATGCAAAGACGCTCTGGGCTAACGGTGTTGTTATACACCAGAGCGTTCAGGTTGCTATTATTTAATGAAGTAACCTACGGCTTTCCATTCGTCGCCCACTTGTATGAACGTGACGGTTTCAATGGCACTGTCTTTGTTTGTGAATTTTGTTTTGTAGATCATAACCTGATAATGCCTGGCAGGAGCATTGGGCAAACTTGCAGAATAGCTTGACTGATAAAGCTCTCTGGAAATGACTTCCCCCAAGGGCCTGCGGACAGATTTCAGGGCTTATACCCAATTTCTTTCTGATACATGAGATTGAAAAAAGGGTGCAGCATTTTGCCAGCTTTGTTGATATGAACCGTTGTCAATTGAGTTTAACCAATCTGACACGGCATTCAGGTTAATCTCTGGTTTACTATGGTTGGCATTAATGCCCTGCTGATCTTTTCCACTGTGTGCCTGTAGCTGATGTTGTGATGATCCTTCTACGGCATCAGTTCCATTTTGATCATGATTAGCACAGCCTGATAATGATAACACCGATGCAGCGATGCATATTTTCAGTGCGATTTTTGATTTGATCATTAACTACTCCTTCAAAAAAGTTAATATGTTTGTTAGTTTTTCGTATTCGCGTATTAAAAGCAGGCTGTTGGGTACTCATGTTCAGAGATCAATATGTCAGGCTCCCCAATCGGACAGATCATTGAATAGAATAAACAACATTAATCGTGTACTTCCGTTGTTCCCAGTCGGCAGAAGGCGGTGCTTTTGGATACGGTGCTGCCTGCCTCACCAGACTGATAGCTGCCCTGTTGAACTCCCTGACCCTTGAGCTTCTGGCAATACCTTGCTCAAGCAGCTTGCCTTCGCGGTCAATAGTGAATTCAACGGTTACTGTACCGGACTGCTGTCTGCGCCTGAGTACATTGGGCGTCACCTTGTTAGCCAGCAGATGTTGGCGAACATGGGCGTCAAAGACTTCCTGTTCAGAACCACCTGCCTCCTGACCCAGTCCGCTATCCTGTTCATCCGGATCTTTGTTGCGAGAACCGTCAACGCCCTCATGGCCACTGTAGTTTTCCATTGACGCTATCTGCTGCTCCAGAGGTTCTGTTTCCATTTCCTGAACTTCTACAATTTCCTCTGGCTCAGCCTGCTCTTCTTCGGGTTCAGGGTCTTCTTCGGGAAGATTTTCAGGCTCCTGTTCTTTTTGCTCAATGGGTTCTTGCTCTACTTCCTGAATATCTTCCTCAACTGTTTCAAGAGGAGGTTCTTCGATGCTTTCTTCTTCCTGAAGCGGCTCTTCTTCAGGCAGTTCTGTGTCGTCTTCCTCGGATACATCTTCGATCTGCTCAGTAGGCGGCAGAAACTCTGTAACCTCCTGAGCAGCCGTCGCTCCGGCTATTGCTGCCTGCATACCCGATGACACCACCAGACTGTCTGAAAGTCTGGCCAGCACAGGTGGCGGTGCCGTTACTTTCCACAGTCCAATCCCCAGAAGCAGGTGTAGTGACAGAGAAATAATGACATTTCTGGAAAATGCATCAGAAGACAGTGGATTCATTAAGAAGGTTTCCCCCCGGACTGCAATGCCAGGTGAGCGACTTCCAGTTTTAACGACTGCAAAATGGCAAACAGGTTAACCATGGCCTGAACAGATGCATCTTTATCACTGCTGACAACAATGCTGAACGATTCATCGTATTCTGTTGTCAGCCTCACAAGCTCGGTTTTTAATTGCTCGTCGCTGTCAATCTTTTGCTCATTCAAAAACCATCCCTCAACCTCAGGGTTAATGGTGATGGTGATAACCTCTTTTTCCAAAGGGGTAGTAGAAGCAACAGCCGATTCGGTTTCAGGCAGCTCTACTTGCATATTCAGCATCGGAGCGTTAATCATGAGCATCATAAAAGCAATCAACGAGAAAATGACGTCAATCATCGGCGTCATGGCATCCTGAACGGATACGTTTTTTTCCGGCTCTGGAATATCGATCATTAATTTATCCTGCTGACGCTGCACTGCCAGAAGCGTTTTGCAATTCCAGACTGTGAGAGAACAGATTCAGCAAATCCTTCGCATCGGCTAAGTGATGGCGAATGCGAGAGTTAATCAGCGCATGCAGAAAGACACAAAACACAGCAATCAGCATACCGGCTGCAGTGGTGGTCAGAGCTTGCCAGAGTCCATCAGCCACCACTGATGGCTCGACAGGCCCCTGGGAAATCCCGATATCCCTGAACGAGCGCATCAGACCAATAATGGTACCCAGCAAACCCAGCATAGGGGCCAGCGAGGCAATGGTGATCAGACCTGACATTCGCCGCTGCAACTGGTTGGCATAGCGTACCAGCATGATCTGAATCGCTTCATCGCGAACGGCTTTGCTGTTGTCGCGGTGGCTCATCATCTCTTCAATAACCGGCTGATAACTGGTGGGTGAATCATCCAGTACCGCAAGGGCATCGTTGGTCTGGTGCTGTTTTAATGCTGAGAGCACGACCTGTTTCTGCTGCTTGCTCAACCCTTTGCGGGTCAGAATAAAACAAATGCGCTCAATTGCTATCGCAAGGGCAAAAACTGAGCAAAGCAGCAGCGGAATGCCTGTTGCGATGGATAAACTGTTAGCAGGCATACTGTTCTGCCTCTGAAGAAAGTGTGTTGGAACGCTTGATTTCCTTTTCAAAACCATTCAGTCGTTTAAAGACCGACATCAGCTCGACAATGGTTGACCAGCTTCTGATCAGGTAATGCAGAGACCCTTCCACACGTTTGAAAGCACGCAAAACCTGCTGCATGATGCCCAGAGTGATGGCACCGGACACCAGTGTCGGAGCCAGAACAACGTAAGGAACAATGGAAGACAGTTGCAGATAAGACCATTTGGTGGTATCGAAGTACAGGTAGTGCCTGTACATTGCCACATAGTTTTCCCGGACATGGCGGAACAGCTCTTTCATGGTTTTTGGATCAGCACGACTGTTGTCGTCTTCACCCAGAACCAGCTCTTTGCGCAGAGCCGCCTCGGCCTTCTGGTTATTGAATTCCAGACCCGGCAGTTTCACTCCTACCAGTGCCAGCAGAACGGTACCAATGACCGATGTTAAAATAGCGGTGTAAATCAGCACATGATCAACGTGTCCGATGAATGGCACCTGATTAATCTTTTTACTGAGTTCCCACAACAGAGGCTGAAACATCAGAAAGGTCATGACGGAGCGCAAGAGCGATACGCCCAGTCGTTCAATAATCTGGGCAAAGCGCATGGTGTCTTCCTGAATACGCTGGGATGCTCCTTCAATATGCCTCACCTTGCTCCAGTGCTTTGTGTAATATTCATGCATGGCCGTACGCCAGCGAAACACGTAATGGCGCAGTAAAAACTCCAGAGATGCCATCACGGCAATATAGACGGCAGATATTCTGGCAAAGGTCAGCAGGTGCATCAGCAATTCCCTTTCGGTCACAGAGCCGGGGTCTGCCAGGGCATCCTGAATAGCGTTGTAAAACTGACCAAACCACTCATTGACCTCAAGGTCTATCTGAACCTGATACCAGGTGGCCAGAATGATAATAACAGTGCCTGCCCAAGACCAGAGTCGCCACCGGGCATCAAGGAAAAAACTTCTAAACATGATTCAGTCTATTACTTCTTGTTAACGGGTAAGCCAATAAAAATACGTTGGCTTTTCAGGGGGAAAATCTGCTCAGCCATTGATGTAAGCTGTTCAGCATCAATGGACTGGCTAAGCTGCTGCATAGTGTGCAGATACTGCGGTGACTGGTAGCGTTTAAAGCTTAAGATCAGTCTCCTCAGCCAGGTGTTTGCGTCAGCCATTCGCAGGCTTTCAGCAAAATCAATGTCGTCACGAACCCGGTCAAGATTTTCTGATGCGATGACATTCTCCAGATTATTGAGAACGCCCTCTGAAGCAGCGATTAATTCATCAACCCGTCCGGGGTTCGTGGTAAATTCCAGCCGGGTGGTTAACTGGTCGTTTTGATTCAGCTGCATCTCGAACTGTACGCGGTATACGCCACCGAGCCTGTGTCGCAATTCATTGCGCAATGCTCTCTGGATAATCGGGTTCAGGGCAGAGATATAGAAACTGGTTTCAGGCTTCCATGACAGAGTGCTGTGTCCATTGATGGTGACGGTCGCTTTTCCCTGCGGATGAATATAATCGACCCGACGTTCAGACCCCTCAGGTGCTGGAGTTGCTGCTGCCATTGTGAAAGGTTTGCTGGTTGTCAGTGTGGCGAGATAGGGCAGAACCTGCCCGGCGATTTGTGCTTTGGTTGCCTCCCCAACGATATAAAGCGTTGCCGGTTGTTGGGCAAAAGTGCGCATTATGTCTTTGAATGCAGAATGATCGAGAGTCTCTAATGTGTTGAGTGCTTCCTGTGGTTCGGACATCGCCTGTATGCTCGTTGACAGGGTATCCATCAGCTGCTCAAAATCAGATTCACTGAACTGCCACAGAGACTGCCGGGCAGTGTAAAGGCGAATCAGTTTATCCAGCTTATCAGCCTCAATGACAGCTCCCCGATCCAGTTGATGTTCTCTGTGCGTCCATGACCATTCAATACCATTCTGTCCTTGCCATCCCTGTAAATGTTCAGCAGACACAGGGGACAGGTCGGTCTGTTGCCATACCTGAACCGCCGCTTTGTTCATCCACTCAGGGTTCTGGCTATTCAGGTAACCACCGTTGTCTATTGTCCGGATATAGAGTTTGTTATCGCGGGTAGGCTGTTTCAGCCAGACCACTGAATAGCCATTGTCTAATGTCCACTGTTGGACACCTGTTTCTGGCCAGGATTTTTTAGTAAAAGGCGGCGGTTCTGAAGCAGCTGGCAGTGAAGACCAGTCAATGCGAACCGGCTCCTGTTCCTTTTCAGTCAGAGCATTGTCTGCTTCCTGAGAAGGTTCCGGTGCCTGTGCCAGTGGTAGCTTTTTAGCGGGCAGACGAGCTTTGAAGGCTTTGACCTGCTGTTGCGACGGTAAGTCTCTCTCTATGCCTCCGGGAACCTGATAGTAAATAAACTGATCATCTGCTGATAACAGCTCGTTCAGCCGTTCGTTCAGCTCGCTCAGGGTCAGGTCATCAATCCATTGCAGCGTGCGGCTGGCACGGACTTCGTAATCCTCAAGAATGCCCTGTTGCATAACAGCAGTGGTGATTTTATCTTCCCACTGCTGAAAGTTTCTTTGAGTCACCAGTGTTCGATTGCGTTCAACCGATTGTCTGGCATCAGCTTTTAACTGCTCAAAAGCTTCCCGGTTGAGTCCGTTCTGTTTCAGTCGTTCAATTTCTGTCAGTACGGCTTTAAGGCCGAGATCGTGGTCTGGTGTCCGCGCAGCCAGTGCCAATACCTGACGCTGGGCTGTTGATTCTTCAAAGACCAGTGAGAGGGAGTTGATGTCAACGTTTTCATAAAAGGACATTTGCTGTCGGACCTGCCGGGAGGCCAGTCTGCGCAGGAAATAGATCTGAAAACGCTGATACAGTCCTTCCATTGTCGTGTAGGGCTCAAGAGGGCTGCGAAAACCGGTTGACACAATAGACGACACACCCTGTGGGTCCTGAACCTTGCCAATATACAACTGTTCTTTTAGCGGCAGTTCCACATAGTCACGCACCGGTGCCGGAGAAAAAGGTTGCTTGCCAAAGGTTTCATTAACAGCACTGTCCAATACCTTCAGGTCAATATTACCTGTCACAATCAATGTCATATTGGCAGGCACGTAAAAGGTTTCATAGAACGCCCTGATATCCTCAATGGTGGTGTTCTGGACATCTTCTTTCAGGCCAATGGTCGGGCGGTCAGCATAGCGGGAGTTGTTACGTACCACTTTCTTTTTCAGCTCATTGACCCGGCCTGCCAGACTGTCTCCCAGACGCATTTCTTCCAGAATAACGTTACGTTCAACCTGCCAGTCTTCGTCCAGCAGGCTGGCGTTAAAGGCAATGTTGGCAAGAAGATCAATGGACTGCTCCAGGTTCAGGGCATCATCGGGTCTGGTGCGAACCATGAACTGGGTTTCACTCTGGCGGGTCAGGGCATTGACCTGTAGTCCGGTTCGCCAGCCCAGCAGGTCAAGATAATTGTAAATAGTGTTACCGGCATAAGCTTTATTTGCCCGGAACACCATGTGTTCGATGTTGTGCGCCATGCCACGCAGTTCGTCATCGACTGAACCGACATGAACAATCAGCCTCAGGTTAAAGGGATCACTGTCTGTTTCGCTGTTGTAAGCAATGTAGCGGAAGCCGTTGTCCAGAGTTCTGACGGTTAACTGGCTATCCCATGCGACATCGGCAGGCGTTTCAGCTTTGAGAGTAACAGGAATTAATAAAATCAGTATATGAAACAGAAGCTTATACGACACCTCTGACCAATATCGGAATGTAAGCATTTGGACAGCAAAAACCAAACTAAATGTAATAAAATTGTTGCCAATAATAATCATTATCAATAAGATTCGCAATTATTGTTCAGTAGTACTTCCGCTTAGAACCCTCTTTTTCATGAATAAAAAATCTCTGTACACCGCCATACTGATCGGTGCGTCTAATGCAGCTTTCAATGTTGCTATGGCTCAGACTGAAGCCATTGAGCTGGGCGAACTTGATATTGCCGATACCGCTGCAACTGCTCAAACATCCACAGCCGTCGAAGCATCCTACGAAAGTTATGACCCTGTTGATAGCGGTGTTTCTGTCATCAATGAGCAGTCTGTACAGAACAGCAGAGGGGGGGGGATTGATACCACGGAACTGCTGGAGCAACTGCCGTTTGTGCAGATGGACGTTGAACGTGAACGGGTGACACAGGAAAACATCCAGTCCATCCGCCCATCCGACTTTTCTATTTCCGGTGGTAACTACTACGACAACAACATCATGATTAATGGTGTGTCGGCTAACTCGGTGCACGACGCCACGCCACAGAGCGATAACTCGATTGAGGATGTGTACGGTCAGACGTCTCAGACGTTTTATGTAGACCCGTCGTTGATCGGCAGTGTAGAAGTCTTTGACTCCAACGTATCGGCTAAATACGGTGACTTCATGGGGGGTGTGGTCAACTACAATGTGCGCGACCCCAAAAAAGAATTTGGCATGAATCTGAGTGTGGGTTACCAGTCGGATAGCATGGTCAAATACAATGTTGACCGTAAGACTCTGGATGAAGGTGAAGTACTGGACCCAAAACCGGAATTCAGCAAATACACGACATCCATCTCTTTTGATTTACCGGTTAATGAACAGCTCTCGTTGTTAACGGCCTATACACGCGCAGAATCCAGTGTTAACTATAGACGCGATGACAGTTTCGGCGGGGGCAAATTCTCCAGTGGTGATACCTCAGAAAACTTCCTGCTCAAGGCGGTGTACGAACACAGTGAGAATCTCACCTTTGATGGTCAGATCATGTACAGCCCTTACGATAGTGAGCGTGAGCAGCCGAACCGCTTCAACAGCTATACCACGTCTGAATCCAGTGGTTTACAGGGTTATCTGGGGGCCAGCGGTGTTGCTGGCAACACCGACTGGAACACCAAACTGTCTTTTATGCATAACGATTCCAGCCGTGAGTCGGCTAATGAGCTGATTCGCTGGACTGGTTCAACCGTAGACTGGTGTGACGCAACGAACTGTTTTGATGGTGGCATTGGTGATCTTGAGCAAACCCAGACCGATTACACCTGGAATTTCGATGCCTCGACTCCTCTTTTTGCTGGCCTGTTGAACTATGGAGCGGAGTGGCGTCATACAGTAGCCGAGAAAAACCGAACCAGTGAGTACAATTCATATACGTCTGCCAAAACACCTGACGAAGGAATTAGCTGGGACTGTCGGCCTGGTGACCCTGCCTGTAAAGGCGACAATGTTGCAACACAGTACACTAATTACGGTAAAAACGACGCAAGGGTGACTGTCAACTCCCGGACGCTATGGTCTGAATACATTCAGGATATTGGTTCGGTCAGCATTCGTGCCGGGGCACGGCTGACTCATGATGATTTCCTGAAAAATGCTAACTTTGCCCCCCGCTTGACTACCTCCTGGGAGTTTATGGACGACACATTCCTGACTCTTGGTGCGAACCGCTATTACTCCAGTAGTATGGTGGGCTATGCCATTCGGTCAAAAGAATCCGATCGTTTAATTTACAGACGTGAAGTGGATGAAGAAACCGGTGAAATTGGAGACTGGGAACTGAGCAGTAGCTTTTCACCAACGCAGTATGGCGAATCTGATCTGGATACTCCCTACAGTGAT
Organism: Endozoicomonas sp. NE40; assembly: GCF_040549045.1. Lineage (NCBI taxonomy): Bacteria > Pseudomonadati > Pseudomonadota > Gammaproteobacteria > Oceanospirillales > Endozoicomonadaceae > Endozoicomonas > Endozoicomonas lisbonensis. The sequence continues at coordinate 3,399,238 of NZ_JBEWTB010000002.1, forward strand.
GAGCTGACTGCTGCCTTAACTATTCCGACGGCTCTGGATGGCACACTTCGTCTAAAAAGCGTAATGCGCAAGTATAGAAAGCAGTTCTCCAGCAGTGACCGAATTTATGGTGAAGATGGAAAAAGCTACCATTTTGAGATGGCTAACGATGGAGCAACAGACTACATAGGTCACTCCATTGAATGGTCCGGCAGTTATGACAATCATTTCTTTAATGCCAACGTCACCTGGTCTGAAACGAAAAACAAGGGTCAGTCTGATTACTTTGATTTCGTCGATCCAGAGGATGATAACAATTATGTCTATTACCGCGGTGAAATAATTTCCTTGTCGGAACTGCATGACATAGAAGGTCGTCAAAACTTTGCGGCTCCGTTCAGAGCCCGTGTTTCTTGGAGTACCAACTGGTTTGATGAAAGCCTGATGACTCATGTTAGCGCAACCCACCGAGGTGCTTACACGCACATTAATAAGACCAGAGATACCATTGAAATTGATGATACTGAATACGATATGTATGAAAAAACAAAGAAAAAGGCATTCACAACCGTAGACCTCAATAGCCGCTATCGCCTTATCAAAACGGCTGACTATGAAGCAAGTGTTGAAGTTAAAATCAGAAATCTGTTCAATAACCTGCCGCACACCACGACCACATCCGGCAAGCGTTACCAGATGGGTCGTGCTTACTGGGTTGGGCTGAACTTCAGTATCTGATGACAGGCTTTTGAAGCCACGGTACAGGGTTGTACGCTAACGGCAAAAGAGTTCCTCTTGTTGTGAACAGGCCTCAGCGTGCAACCCTCTCCTACAACGGCTAAAAGAACATGGGTGCGGTTCCTTCGTCTCACAAAGTTTTTTCAGAAGCTCACGGAATGAACAACAACGTCATGTTTCAAATGCCTCTGGGGGTAAGGGATAGCAGAGTTTTCTGTGCCAGTTTCAGTTCTTCGTTCCAGAACTCTTTTTTATGCAGCTGGTCTATTTTGTGGAACAGAGCTTCTGTCAGCTGTTCGGTCATCTGTGTTTGAAACCGGGGGTGATGTATCACCTGCGAAATGCAGTTGCTGTAAAGGGTATAGGTATCTTCGGGATTGTCTTCGGGCAGGTTTATAGCTTTTTCCAGAGATTTGAATGCATCAGAATACTGCCCCTGCTTCATGGCCTCTGATGCCTGTTCCCTGAACCAGGCCGCTCCAACCGGTACACCAAACTGGGCAAGATCCCTTGACCAGATGCCTTGGTCACAGAGTTGCTCTAACTGATTCAGGATGACTTTGGGGGAAGTACCCTGCTTTCGCTCGTCTTCCATAAAGCCCAGCCATGCCTCAATTTCCAGATCGCCCATAGCTTCAGTAAAGTCATGGGGAACCCCTTTACGGTGTTTTTTAGACAGTTCAAGGGTATCAATAGCCGCTTTGTAGTGCTCATTCCGCGCCTGGATGAAGATGGCAACAAACAGCGCCTTGCCTTTAATACCTTTGATTTTGGCGTCTTGATGGGAGAGGCTCCATTCCAACAGCCCCGGTTCCATATCCGGTCCCCCTTTGTGGATATGACCTAGCGCCCGGATAATCTGTTCGGGAGTGTATTCATGCTCAAGCATAAAGCTGAAAACAGAGTACAGCTGCTTTGGATGATTATTTTCAATAGCCTGCTTCAGAAAACCGTCCACCTGATTTTTGGTCGCTTTCTCGGCAATAGCGGGAAAGTCGTCATGGCAGGCAGGCTTTCTTTCCATCACAGGCTTGTCGATGATCGAAACCGGCTCAATGGGCAGTCCTGTTTCAAGATCGTGTCCCAGGGCGTTGGCTGCTTCTTCCAGCTTCATTGCATGCAGATTACTGGCCGTGGGCTTCATAGAGTTCTTCCTGTGCAGTTAAGGGATCAAATTGGCCTATTTCTTGTATTTCGGACTTTACGGCTATTGATTAAGGCGATTGCTGGCTTTTTTATCGGCAGATGATGGTTTCCCCGGGTTATTGAGAAAGAGTCGGTTTTTTGTCATGAGACAAAAGTCGCAGTCATTTGGCGATAAGTTTTTTCTTCCGCCAACCGATGATTTATTAACTTGTAGCAAATGAGCAGGGTGAATGCCGTGGAAGACTATCAGTCGATTCTGACCGGTAAACAGATTCTGGTGGCAGAAGATAACTCTGCAAACCAGATGGTGATGAAAAAGCTGTTAAAGAAAGTCGGTATTGAGGCGGAGTTTGCTAACAACGGGCAAATTGCCCTGGAAAACTACCAGCAAAACCATGAACGCTGGCAACTGGTGTTGATGGACTGTGAAATGCCGGTGCTGGACGGTTACGATGCGACCGCTGCCATCAGGCAGTTCGAAGAAGAAGCGGGTTTAGACAGGAAGCTGATAATAGGGCTAAGCGCCCATGCCATTAATGAGTTAAAAAAGAAAGCCCTGGAACGGGGAATGGACGACTACCTGACCAAGCCGATTGACCGGGACTTGCTTTACAAGACGCTGGTTGACTACCTCTCCTGAAAAAGCGGAAGGTGAACCCTTCCGCTGAGCTGATCTTATTTATACTGGATACAAAAAGCCGACCAGTGCAAGCCTTGGCTCCTTGGTGCAGCCGGGTTAATTTCCCGGTATCCCTTATCCTCCAAGGCTATAAGCTTTCTATCTGGAGTAACCTGATAAGCAGGGGTGCCTTCACTAAGACCTACTTCAGGCAGGGATGTGACCTGGTACCATTGCTGTTCGGGTTGATTAATCATATCGCCTTTAAGATTCGCTGGTATTGGATGGGCATACACTTTGTCAGGAAGTTCGTAGCGCCATGGGAAGACCATCATTTGTCCCTGGCTCACCTTGAGATAGTCATTACCCAGCCACAGTTTCGGGGCTTTTCCGACCACGGTTCGAGAGGTAACCCTGTCCACTTCTGCATAGGCATTAGGCCTGAAGGTTTTGCTGAATTCATCTGATTTGAAAAACTCGGATTCAACGTAGCCAACATTGTGCAGGCGGTACATAGACGGATGAAAGACAGAGTCGTTTGTCGGCCGAACCATCTCGTTGAAAATCATCGGGTTCATGGTTTCAGCATTCAGTGTGTCGCTTTCTCTGAGTGCCTGTACTTTTGCATCAATGGCTGGGTGCCTGGCCTGAGGTTCACTGACAACGACAGGCTGGTTGTGATGCCCATGCATGGCCATAACCGGAGGATATTCCGGATCTGATTCTATGGCGAGATAAGTGAAATCCCGTTTCAGGCCGCCATCCGAGGGGTTGTTGCTCGTTCTTGCGAATTGTAAAGGCACTGCGAAAGGTGCTGGCCCGGTTTCTACAACGCTTAACCCATCTTTAGTCAGCCTGGACATATTGACCGGTACCGGTCCGTCTTTGGCATGATCGGCGGTGTAACTGTTAAACAGGCAGGCATTGCCTTCAGAATCCTTTGTCAAAGCCAGTGTGATAATTGATGAATTAGCTTCAGCATACTGACAGGTATTGTCAGGGCCGGTCAGGGGCTGAAAACCTTCGGGCATTTGTCCTGGTTGTGGGCAAAGCTTGATCGTTGCAGAGGCTCCCTGACGAGCTTTTTCAACATCAAGTACAAAAATCCGTCCCTCAAAACTGATGTACAGCAGTTTGGTCTGATTATCATAGGCAAGGGAGATGCCGTAGTCTTTGTTATATTCCTGCAGCTTGTCAAAGTCCTTTGTGGCCAGTGTACTCATGTCCAGGCTGATATCCAGAATGTCTGGTTGGTCGGCAGGTGCTTTGATAAGCACATGGGAACGCTCAACAGTAAAAGCAAGACTGTTATCAGGCAGTGCCGTCATATCCTGCAATTTGGGCAGGGAGTCAAATTCACGATGGGTGAACTCAACGGGTTCTTTGGTTTTGGAGTGGCTGGGATATTCAGTAACGATTCGGGACTGAATGGACACTGGGTGATCCGTATATTTTGCCACAGGCTGCCAGGCATCGGGCGTGCCATTAAAGAGTGACTTTCCTTTAACTGCTTTGATACGTCCCTGACTGTCACTTTCAAGTGGGACTTCAGCAACAAGATGCCCATCTGGCCCTGAAGCAAGGGCGACAAGGTAAGGTTTATAAGCGGGCGCTCCGGTAGGATCTGGCATGAGATAAGTACTCCTAATTCCATTTAGAGAATGGGAAACAGAGCGTTCTGCCTCCCTGATGTTGCCCTCTTTGACTGGTAGAATCGGCCTGAGTTCCTTCACGACTTTTAAACAGCGGCTCCATAGACAGCAATAGCAAGCTGCAGAGTGTGTTTCTATACTCATTAAAAACTTAATACGCAGGGATACGACAATGATAAAAAATGCTGCTCTTTTGACCGTATTGCTGTTTTTTTATACAGAACTCTACTCAGCTCCTATGCTGCCCAGACCTGAACAGGGTTCTCTACAGGAACTTCGGAATCAGGTCCCTGAAGCCTGCCGGACTCAGTGCCGCCTGGAGAAAAAGCCCTGGATTGGAAAAATTATATTACCGGGAGAAGAAAAGGCTGTTGATTATCAAAACGCCGATATCACAGAGCCATTGAACTATTATTGTGCTTGCAGAAACAGGCAGGCATCGACGAACAGAGATGCTCTTTATAATAACACCCATGCTGCTGCCGAATGTCCTAAACGTTGTGAGAAGGAAGTGGACAAGGTTACCAAACTTCCGGGGATGATATGGACAGGAGCCTGGTGGTCACTAGATACCATACCCAGTAGTTCAGTTTGTTTGTGTGCTTCGAGCATGCCCAATTAAAACTTGCCTCTTGTTTTGGACCTAAAAAAAGACCGGCGCAATACCGGTCTTTTCTCAGAATCATCTATCGATGATCAGCAGACACCTCAGTTGGCAACAATATTGACCAGCTTGCCCGGTACCACGATCACCTTGCGGATGGTCTTGCCATCGGTAAACTTGGTGACGTTTTCCTGTTCCAGAGCCAGTTTTTCAACGTCGTCCTTAGCCATGCCTGCAGGCACTTCCAGTTTGGCGCGAACCTTGCCGTTTACCTGAATGACCATAGTGATGGCGTCTTTCTTCAGGGCAGATTCGTCTACCACCGGCCAGTTGGCACCGACAACGGCTTCCGTGTGACCCAGGGACTGCCAGATGCTGTGCATGGCATGCGGTGCAATCGGAGCCAGCATCAGGGTAGTGGCTTCCAGCGCTTCACGCACAACGGCACGGCCCTGGTCGCTGCTGTCTTTGAACTTGCCCAGGGCGTTGTTCAGTTCCATGATGGCCGCGATGGCGGTGTTGAAGGTCAGGCGACGGGCGCAGTCATCAGATACCTTTTTGATGGTTTCATGAGTCTTGCGACGCAGGTCTTTCTGCTCTTTAGTCAGCGCGTTCAGATCCAGTGCCGGGGCTTCGCCACCCGCCGTGTGATCAGCTACCTGTTTCCAGAAACGGCGCAGGAAGCGGTGCGCGCCTTCCACGGCGCTTTCAGACCATTCCAGAGTCTGCTCCGGTGGCGCAGCAAACATGGTGTACAGACGGATGGTATCGGCACCGTACTGGTTGATCATCTCCTGTGGATCGATACCGTTGTTCTTGGATTTGGACATCTTGCTCATGCCCGCGTGCTCAACGGCTTCCCCAGTCTCTTTCAGCGTCGCTTTTACCAGACGGCCTTTGTCGTCGAACTCCATGTCAACGTCAGTTGGCGCAATCCACTGCTTAACGCCTTTTTCGTCCAGTTTGTAGAAGGTGTCCGCCAGAACCATGCCCTGACACAGCAGACGCTTGAACGGCTCATCACTGTCGACCAGGCCTGCATCACGCAGCAGCTTGTGGAAGAAACGGGAGTACAGCAGGTGCATCACCGCATGCTCGATACCACCGATATACTGGTCAACCGGCAGCCAGTAGTTGGCAGCAGCCGGGTCCAGCATCATGTCGTCGGACTGCGGAGAACAGTAGCGGGCGTAGTACCAGCTGGACTCCATAAAGGTGTCGAAGGTGTCGGTTTCCAGGGTTGCCGCAGCACCGTTGTGAGTGGTTTTTGCCCATTCAGGATCGGCCTTGATGGGGGATTGAACACCGTCCATTTCCACATCTTCCGGCAGCAGAACCGGCAGTTCTTCCAGAGGGACAGGAATTTCAGTACCGTCTTCCAGGTACTTCATCGGGATTGGCGCGCCCCAGTAACGCTGGCGGCTTACACCCCAGTCACGCAGACGGTAGTTTACCTGCTTTTCACCCTTGCCTTCGGCAATCAGCTTGTCGCAGATGGCATTGAAGGCGTCTTCAAAGGCCATTCCGTCGAACTCGCCAGAGTTCACCAGCCTGCCTTTTTCAGTGAAAGCGGCTTTAGACAGGTCACACTCTTCATCACTGCTCAGGGGTTCAATGACCTGCTCAATTGGCAGACCAAAGCGCTGAGCGAACTCATAGTCACGCTGGTCATGGCCCGGAACCGACATAACGGCACCAGTGCCGTAATCCATCAGTACGAAGTTAGCTGCCCAGACGGGTACTTCACGACCTGTGATCGGGTGAATGGCACGCAGGCCGGTATCAACGCCCATTTTTTCCATGGTCGCCATTTCGGCTTCGGTGACACCGTTGCTCTTGCACTCTTCAATGAACGCAGCCAGTTTTTCATCATTGGCAGCCGCAGCTTTTGCCAGAGGGTGTTCTGCGGCAACGGCTACGTAAGTGATGCCCATCACGGTGTCCGGACGGGTGGTGTAAATCTGGAACTCTTCCGGCGTGCCAGCGATCGGGTTGGCAACCTTAAAGGTCATCTGCACGCCTTCAGAACGACCAATCCAGTTACGCTGCATCGCTTTAACCTGTTCAGGCCACTCTTCCAGCTTGTCCAGGTCTGCCAGCAGTTCGTCAGCGTAGTCAGTGATTTTGACAAACCACTGTGGCAGCTCTTTACGTTCTACCAGCGTGTCACAACGCCAGCAGCGTCCGTCTTCTACCTGTTCGTTAGCCAGTACCGTCGCGTCGTTCGGACACCAGTTAACGTTGGACATTTTTTTGTACACCAGACCTTTTTCATACAGTTTGGTGAAGAACCACTGTTCCCACTTGTAGTAATCCGGCTTACAGGTCGCCAGTTCGCGGTCCCAGTCGTAGCCAAAGCCCAGACGCTTCAGCTGGCCTTTCATGTACTCAATGTTTTCGTAAGTCCATGGGGCTGGTGCGGTCTTGTTCTTGATGGCTGCGTTTTCCGCAGGCAGACCGAAGGCATCCCAACCCATAGGCTGCATGACATTTTTGCCCTGCATGCGTTGATAGCGGGAAATCACGTCACCAATGGTGTAGTTGCGGACGTGACCCATGTGTAGTCGACCACTTGGGTAGGGGAACATGGAAAGGCAGTAGTATTTCTCCTTTCCTTCGTCCTCGGTAACAGCAAAGCTGTTGTTTTTATCCCAGTAAGTCTGGGCATCAGTTTCGATCTGATGCGGGTGGTAATGCTCTTCCATCATAGCTCTAATAAATAGCTCTATCGAGAATCAGGTATCGGGTTTAAACGGACAAGGATACCTCAGTGAAACCGCTTGGGACAGTTTTCTTTACAGGTCTTCCTTGCTAAAAGCATTTTCGTTTGTGCGCTTGCGAACACTGTCATCTGTATTGTCAGCAACCCTTTCAAAGGTAATATGAGACTGATAATGATCCATCTGGGGTTGACCGCCAGTTAAGTCTTTTAGCTCTCTGGGGGAAGGAGGAGCAGGCAGTTTGTCGGGCCAGTTGCAAACTCTGGGAAGGTGCTGTCTGGAATGGGCTGGCAGCATGCCTGTATCACATTTGAATTTATCAGAGGCGTAATTAAAAGGATTATGCTCATGCGATTCGGTGGAAGTGCTTGATGTGTCTTTCCATTGTTTGTCGGGAACGCCGTTGGTCAGAGGCAGGCTTTGAATAAGAAGCTCAGGCTTTTCTGTCTTTTTGTCGGGTAAGTCCAGAGCACCCAACAAATGAAACTTGTTTTGTTTATCCCTGAAAATATCAAACCCGGCCATTGGCTGAGTATAATCGATGCCTTTTTGATCGCTACCCATTCGCAGGTAAATACCGCCATAAAAGCCGAGATAGCGAGTCCAGCTGTCTATTGTGACGAGTTGTTTTGTGTTGAGGTCAATAATGAACAGGTTGCCTTTCTGGGTGACAAATAACCAGTTTTTTCCAGAGGCATTGTTAAACTCTTTGCTGAATGCCATGAAAACAGGTGACGGTTTCCACAGTAAACCAACCCCTAAGCCGTCCTTTAAATATATTTCGTCATACCAGTACCAGTAATTTGTGGGAAGCAGGACAGACTCAACCGGCTTACCATTTTCGGCAATAAATACGTAACCATTCGTACAGCCAAAAGCAAACTGGTTATTGCCCAGAGGTTGGTGAAAGGTATTCCGGACAGGTCTATCTGGCTGATCACTTTTGTTTACCTCGCAATTGCCAAGCGTACCTTCAAACACAACTTCCCAGTGTTCGGCTCCTGAATTTTCAATAACAACCGTTGTTCCAGCAGAATCTGTTCCAGCCAGTTGATGAATGACATCAGCATGAATGTTTGTTGAGACACCCATGAATAAAGCGGTAAAGGGCAGTGCTTTGAGTAACCTGTTCATTGAGCTGATCCCGTCTGTCTGAACGTTTTGACAGAACTGGTTATAGATGGCGAATACAGTAGAAAGGTAGTTCAGTTTACAGCGGGACACATTTTGTCAGCGGACGACAGGCTTCCGGGAAGCTGGTATTCGGCACGCTGCTTATAAGTCTAACTGGTCTTTTTTGCTGAACGTTTTTTTGTCAACACGATGATTCCAACAGCTTCCCGCTGCGTCGCTGTAAGTCCTTCCATACCTTGAGGAGTACATCTCAAAGGTTTTGAAGGAGTAATAGTGCGCCACCTGCGGTTGAACCTTGAGTCCTTTGAGTTTTTGGGGAGAGGGGTATTCGGGGGATGCTTTTATCCAATTACAGTCAATGAAGTCAGAGGCTTGAATTTTTTTTGTAAGACTCAGCTTTGTGTTTGTGTCGCATTTTAACACACACCCGCTGTTGCCAGCGGAGAAAACAGTCCTGCCATCCGCTTGCAGAAGTGTATAAGAGCTTTCGGTGCCGCTGAAGGCTTCGCTATACCTTTTTTGCAGGTAAAGTAGAGTGATGTCACCCTCTTTTTCATCGATGGTTTCATTTTTGGAATTTCTCCAACGGTTCTCAGCAAACCTGTAGGAACACAAGTCTTGAATCAGGTGCATCGGCTTTGTTTCCTTTTTTTGGGATGTACTGAACTCTACGGCAGCCCGCAAATATGCGACTCCCCTGCGATCATGGATAACACCAAGTCCTGTTGTGGGTTTTGTATGGTCAACGTCATCCCTGCCTTCCCCCATTGGCAAATAAGATTGCCAAAAGCCAGGCCAGTCTTTAAAACTAACCAGTTTCTTCACTTTGACATCAATGATAAAGAGATAGCCTTTCTGGATAACAAATAACCACTTATCATCATGGTTTTGTTTCATGTGCCCATTGAAAAGCATGTATGCGGGCGACTTTTTCCATAAATGGTCGGTTTGAAGGTTAAACCCCCAATTTTCAGTGATACCAAACTCGTACCCGTCTAACCAAAACCAGCTTGCTGTAGGAAGTTGGACATATTCAGCCTGCTTGCCGTTTTCGGCTATATATACATAGCCATTGGAGCAGGCAAAGGCAAATTTACCGTCGTCCAGTGGCTGATGGAAAGTGTTGGGTATGTGATCATCTAACTCTTCAGGAGTATTCATCAGGCAGTTATCAAGGTGGCCCTCAAAAACAACTTTCCATGGGCGATCCTGTGAGCCTTCGATTACGACTGTGTTGCCAGCGAGGTCTATGGTGGCCAGTTGATGAATGTAATCAGCACTGACCATTACTGAAAGGCTCACGAAGGAGGCGGAATAAAGAAGAGTTTTGAACAGCCTGCCCATAAAGAAACTCCGCACGTTAAAGTGCTGTATCAATTTTTATTACAAAACCCGAACTCCGTAGATAAAGTAGCTCAGTTCACAGAGGAACACATTTCGTCAGCGGATGGCAGGCTTCCGGGAAGCAGTAAGGGCATTGCAGAGGAAGTATAGAAAGGGCTCTCAGTCAGCCATGAACAGCGGTTCAAAAGGCTGACTGAGAGTGTTCTGTTGCGGCGGGGGACGGTAATAAACGATTCTACTGCTTGAACAACTCGCCCAGCTTGCTGGCCAGCATCATATTGCCTTCGGTGCGCAGCTTGCCGGTCATAAATGCCTGCATGCCATTCACTTCGCCGGTCATGATACCGACAAACGTGTCGGTGTCAGAAATCAGGCTGACGCTTGGGTTATTGCTGGTACCTTCAACGATGTCACAGGTGCCGTCGTTAACGTCGATGTGGAACGGATCACCATCAGTGATATTGAACTGAAAGACAATGTTCAGGCCAGCAGCTGCGCCTGCGTCAAAACGATCGGACAGGCCACTGAGGATTTCCTGCATATCTGCCATTGTTGTTGCTCCGTTGTTATTGTATTGGGCTAATCTCAGTAGCCGTAGCCGCTGAGATAGACGACAAATAATTTCTTTTGAGTCTGTCGTTACTGCTCACCTGCAAGATTGCCTGTTAGGTGGTCTGATGGCAAGGTTTTGTGACGATGTTTTTCTTTCGCTATGGGCATTTGTGAAGCAGGTACGGTTTGGGCAAATATCCTGCGGTGAGCGTATAAACTAACGACAGGCTGATTTTTCAGATGGGCTCAAGTATGATCTTTATCATCCAGGCATACGACACCAATAACATAATAAGGTGAATAAAGTGGAAGGCGTATTCCAATCTGACCATGTTCTGCTGGAGCAGCAGGGGCGTATTTTAACCATCACGCTGAACCGCGTTGAGAAAAAGAACGCCCTGAGCGGTGATATGTACAAAGCCATGACCTCTGCGCTGGCTTATGCGGCCGGTGAAGAGTCTGTGTATGCCGTACTGGTTACCGGCAGTAACGACTGCTTTACAGCAGGCAATGATCTGGCTGATTTTCTGCAGTCAGAACTGGGCAACAATGCGCCGGTTATGCTGTTTCTCCGCCAGCTGATTGATTTTGAAAAACCGCTGGTGGCTGCGGTGAACGGGGTGGCCGTGGGAATTGGTATTACCATGCTGCTTCACTGTGACCTGGTGTATATCGGTGAAAACACCCGCTGTCGTCTGCCTTTTGTAAATCTCGGGCTGGTACCGGAAGCGGCATCCAGCCTGCTTCTGCCGAACATCATGGGACATCAGAGAGCTGCTGAACTGCTGATGCTGGGGGATTTCTTTGATGGCAGAAAGGCAGCGAGCTACGGTATTGCCAATGAAGCCCTGTCTGATGGCGATGCTGTCACTCAAAGAGCGCTGGAACAGGTTAACAAACTGGCACAGCAACCAAGGGAAGCATTACGGCTTACCCGCAGGCTGCTGAAAAAACGTGAATACGACCCGGTGGAACACCGTATTGGCGAAGAGGGGATGATATTTGCCAAACAGCTGCGTTCAAAAGAAGCAACAGACATCATGGAAGCGTTCTTCACGGGGGGCTGATCTGCCCCCTCATGCTCAGAAATACCCTTTGATCGACTCGACTTCAATAGAATAAAGGGTGTCGGTGTACTCCGAGGAGTTTTTCTCAACCAGCAGTGTTCCGGTTACCCAGTAAGGTGTGTACCCGGCTTCGGTCACACGGATACCCTTGTCGAATTTAATGTAGATCGTCTGATTCGGCGGTGGCGGTGGCACATGAATGCAGGCACCCATGGACGGAACCAGTAACAGCTCAGTAGCTTTCTGGTTTTTGTCCATATTCAGGGGTACCAGAAAGCCCGGCATTTTGCCGTAAGTTTTATCCATTTTTTCAACTGCTGTATTACCCAGCTTGTCCAGATAAGCGATAATAGCATCACGATCTATTTTGCCTTTCTGGAAGTCTTCCACTATTTTCGGATCCGGCTCAGGCATTAGCTCACGCCAGTCAAGCTCACGTAATTCCTCTTTTGAGTCAGCTTTGGCAGTTTTCTCTGCTGCTTTCTGTTTGCCTGTATCGACGGGGCTGGCCAGGGATTCGCCCACTGACAAAGTGGCTGCCACAGTCAGCGCCAGTGTGAGTAATCCTTTTTTCATCGTTTAATTCCTGTTTCAGAGTCGTACAGTCAGACCGTCGGCCAGTGAATTTCTGTAGGCGCGCCAGGCGGGAATTAATCCCAGAATAGTCGCACAGAATACAACAATACCGGCTATCAAGCACTCTACAGCGCCGGGAGCCGTAATCGGCAGATAAAAGCCAAAATACTTCTGAAGTGACGGCTGAACGGCAAACAGAAGACCATACTGCAACGCAAAACCAAGCGCGGTTCCAGCTATCGCATAAATCAGTGATTCACTGACCATCAGGGCAAAGATATGCCCGGGACGAGCGCCAACAGATCGTAAAATAGCCATTTCCCGTCGTCTTTCATTGAGAGAAGTCAGAATAGTCGTCAGCATCCCTATCAGCCCAGCCAGTACCACCATCACTGAAACGGCCAGCAGAGCCTTTTCCGCCGAACCAATCAGTTGCCACAATTCCTGCAGGGCAACGCCTGGCAGGATGGCAGACAGTGCTTCCTGACGATAGTCATTAATCATGCGTTGGTAGCGGAAGGCCGCCACCCTTGATTTCAGGCCCACAAAGTAAGCGGTAATGCTCGCGGGTTTCAGATCCATCTGCCGGGTTCTGTCTGCCGATATATTGAAGCCGGGAACCGGTGGTGCGCCACTGATCCAGTCAACATGCAGGGCTTCGATGCCTTCCAGCGAGATCATAATCACCCGGTCCATCGGTGTGCCGGTAGCTTCAAGAATACCGCTGATGACAAAGGGTTTGTCGTCGTGCTTCTGCAATGAAGTCGCTTCAACACCATGGCTCAGGGTAATGGGCTGACCCACTGAATAACCCAGGGCCAGCGCAATTTCTGCGCCGATGACTGCATCGTACAGATCATCAAACGATTTTCCGGTTCTGAACGACAATGTTTGATCATCGGCATACCGGTAATGATCAAACATCCCCTGAGTCGTACCAACCACCCGATACCCCTGATGGGAATCGCCCAGTGCAATGGGAACCGTCCAGGCTACTGCAGGGTTGGAAGACAGCTCTTCATAGGTCTGCCAGGTGATGTTGTTGGTGGCATTGCCAATGTGGAACACCGAATACAGCAGCAGATTAATTGAGCTGCTGCGGGCACCGACAATCAGGTCGGTACCGGAAATTGTGCTGGTGAAACTGTTCTTTGCCTCAATCCTTACCCGTTCAACACCCAGCAACAGAGCAACACTGACAGCAATGGAAAAAATAGTCAGTAACGCCGTGGTTTTGCGATTGCGCAGGCTTTTTAATGCCAGACTGGCTGTGCTCATAATACTTCTCCCGGTCTGGCGCCTGAACTTGCGTGATTGATTTCATGCAAGGCTATAGTACGGTCAAACAGCTTTTCCAGAGTAGGGTCGTGGCTGACAAATACCAGCGTGTTTTCTGCTGCCTGACACTCTTCAAACAGGAGTTCAATAAAGGCTTCACGGGTATCGGTATCGAGTGCTGAAGTGGGTTCATCAGCAATGACAATACCGGGGCGGCCAATCATGGCTCTGGCGGCGGCAACACGCTGCTGCTGTCCAATACTCAGTTCAGTCACACTGTTGTGCAGTTGTTCATGGTCGTTTAATCCAAGATGCGACAGCAAGCGTAAGGCTTCCTGACGGGCGCTCAAGCCGGATTGTTCGACCTGCTGCTGTCGCCGTTCGGAAAAACTCAGCGGCAGAGTGACGTTATCAACCAGTGACAGGTAGGGAATCAGGTTGAACATCTGAAAAATAAAACCGATATGGTTGGCACGGAAATGATCCCGCTGTGCTGGGGACAAACCGCACAGGTTTGTCCCCAGCACACTGACTGACCCCCGTTCAGGTACCAGCACGCCACCCAGAAGTCCCAGCAATGTGGTTTTACCAGAGCCGGAAGGTCCCCGGATAAAGACCTTTTCTCCCTGATAAATAGTCAACTGACTAATATCCAGAACCGTCGAGCCCTGCTTCCAACTGAACTGAACCTGATCCAGCTCAATAACCGGTGAACGGGAATCAGTCATATCAGAAACGTACCTGTGGCTGGTTCGGGGTCATGGTTTCGGACAGCTGACCACTTTGGGTGAAGCCCTGCACACGAATCCTTTCACTGCGTGGGAATGCTTCGAACAGTGCGGTTGACAACTGGTTCAGCTGGTTAACCGCCTTGCACTCGTAGACATAGGAAGCAGCAATATCCATATGCCCGTCGTGATCATGGTCATGATGATGTTCATGGTCATGATCGTGCTTGTCATGGCTGTGTCCGTGATCATGGTCGTGCTTGTCATGGCTGTGTCCGTGGTCATGGTCGTGCTTGTCATGACCATGACCATGACCATCCTTAACATGAATCTCTTTCGTTGGGCTGGCATGGGCATGATTCAGCTGGCAGCCTGCAGCAACAGACAGTGACCAGATAGTGTCAGATTCCAGTTTTTCCAGCGCTTCATTCAGCTGTTTCTTCTGGGCATGGGTGTTAATGCTCTCAAAGCCCAGTATGTCGTGGGCGGGCATCATCAGCTCCAGATGCAGTTCTGAACCTTCTGTCGCAAAGTTCAGTTCGCCTTCCCCGTGTACATGAGCCCCGGCATGGCGAACTTCATCATTATGATGGTGGCTGTGTGCCATGGCTGCACCGGAAACCGCCAGAGTACAGGCAGCCGCCGCTGCCATACGAATAGATGTACGCATAAATAAATCCTGCTGCATAAAAATGGTAAAAAATAGTCAGGGAATATCAGACAACAGGTGGTGCGCGGGTCAGTCGTTTGGTGGGGGTTTTACGGGAAAAATAACTGAGTTCCGGAGTCGTTAAGGTGGTATCAGCTTTCAGGGTGGCGACGGTGCTGGTGGCATCAGCCGCGGGATGACTGAACTGGAACTTACAGGCGGTACAGTCGTGTGCATCACTGTCCCAGTCATGACTATGGCCTTCCAGTTCCAGAGAATGAACAAACTGGTGTAGCTCCTGATGAAAGTTTTCAGCAGTGTCAGAGTGTGTTTTATGGGTATGAGCTGTGGCGTAACTGGCACCTGTGATGTAAAGAAACATCAATAGCCAGATAACAGCGGTGTGACGCTGCAGCCGTCGCAGAATGTTGGCTATTGACAGGCTCATAGAGTGTTCCAGTGAAAAACAACGGATGACGTTTTCTCAAACAAGTCGACTATTTTTGCATAAAAAATATTTTTTCTATAACAATTATTGTTTTTTTTACTACTGTTCTAAATTCAGGCTTCTCTGTTCTGAAAAAACAGTTGAGGTTGGAGATTTTGGTCAGACTAAGGGAAGTTCGTACAAATGCAGTTGGTGCAATTGATGGCATAGGGTAGGGTATAGAGAAGTAGCTGCATAAAAAAAATAAAAATCGCATGGAGAGCGTTATGTCGGATCGTTTTATTCTTACCGGTGGAATGATTTGCGACGGCACCGGTCAAGACGCCTTTCAGGGTGAACTGCTGGTTGAAAACGGAGTGATTCAGCAAGTACGCCGGGGTGTCACCGCTCCGGTTGACAGTACTCCCAGAGTAAACTGTCAAGGTCTTGTTGTGGCTCCGGGTTTTATTGATATCAACTCAAACATGGATTTTTATGCCGGTTTTGGCGGTGCGGTTTATTTTGAAGGCTTTACCCGCCAGGGAGTCACCAGCTTTGTCACCGGGCAGGGAGGATACAGCCCGTTTGCGATAGCGGCTCACAGCCCTCATCAGTCATTACTGAATCAACCACCCTTTGATATAGGGCAGATTGAACAACCTGCAGGCGGTCTGCGGCAATTCCATCATCACCTCAGTCCGGATATTCATCATCAATTGATTCCCCTGGCGGGACATGGCAGCTGTCGTTTATCCATTGCCGGTTATGACAATCGCCCACTGAAGGGTAAAGAGCGACAGCAGTTACTGGGTCTGCTGGAAGAATCCCTTCAGGATGGTGCAGCAGGGCTATCCATTGGATTAAATGAACGTCCCGGAATGTTTGCCACAAAGGAAGAGTTGCTGGCGGTGGCTCAGCTCGCTCAGCGATACGGAAGGCTGTTACGGGTTACTGGCCGGACACAGATGGCGTTGTCGGGTTATTACCCGCCCGTTTCCCTGATGCGGCACAACCTGAAGGCGATTGATGAAATGGTGACACTGGCTCGGCAGACCGGAGTAAAACTCCAGTGTTCACACCTTGCCTTTATGGGGGACCGGTCGTGGTATACCTTTAATACTGCACTCGAGAGTATTCATAAGGCCTGTGAACTCGGTGTGGATATCCAGTTTGATCTTTCACCCCACAGTGTTGCAACGACGACGCTGGTTAATCTGTTGCCTCAGTGGGCTGTGGGAAACTGGCAGCAGGTCATGGAATCCAGCCTGCAGCGATCCCGGTTAAAACTGGCACTGACTATGAACTTTGCCATGTCCGGGCTCAGTTTCAATGATATCAGGCTGGTGTCGGCTGTTTCTGACCAGTATGAGCAGTACGAAGGCGAACGTCTGGACACGATTGCCAATGCAACCGGGCAGAATCATTTTAATACGTTGCTGGATATTTTAAGCAAAAGCCAAAGTCAGGCCCGGGTTATGGTTTACGAACGCTATGGCGTTGGCATGGTGCAGCAGTTGATGGAACATGCATGTTCACTGCTGGGTTCCGGAGCCGTACCTGAACCGCTTTCCGGTGTGCATAATCCATCGGCTGCAGCGGCGTTTCCCAGGTTCCTGCAAATAGCCCGTAATACCGGTGTTCTGTCGATGGAACATTGTGTGCGTAAAATGACCGGCGGTGTGGCTGATCGTGCCGGAGTGCGGGACCGTGGCTATCTGCTGGAAGGTAAACGGGCCGATATCACCGTGTTTAACTGGAAGAGCCTGATGGACCTGACCGACTTTGCCGGTTATAACGCTCAGCCGGACGGCATTGAACAGGTGTATATTGGCGGGAAATGCCTGCTGAGAAACTCGCAACTGGTTTCGGCAGAAAGCGTTTCCAGCAGCGTGTGATACGGGTTCTTTTTCCCGACAGGTCGAGGTAAAGTGGCGCACCTTTTATTCCCTGCGGGGACGGTGTGATGAAATCGGCCTGTGACTCAAAACAGCCTTTCTGGCTGCAAAAAAACCTTGATGAAATGACCTCTCAGGAATGGGAATCCTTATGCGACGGTTGCGGGCGTTGCTGCCTGAACAAGCTGGTGGATGAAGACGATAATATTCTGACCGTTGCCGTAGCATGCAAACTGCTCGACCTGGACAGCGGCCTGTGCAAAAACTACAAGCACCGCCGCAAGCATGTACCGGACTGCATTAAATTCACCCCTAAAACCCTGCACGAACACCTGAAGTGGCTACCTGACAGCTGTGCCTATCGTTTGTTGTATGATGGTTATAGTCTGCCGGACTGGCATCCGCTGGTGACTGGAAACCCTGAATCAGTACATGACGCTGGATTTTCAGTTCGAAACAAAGGGTTTGTATCAGAAGACGATGTACCGGTAACACAGTGGCACGATTACATTATTTGTACGGACTGAACTGTTGGCTACGGTGGCTTATTCCTGGATCCTGACTTTTCTGGCAGTAAGGTCAGGATCTAAAAAGCCTTTGTAATAAAAAAACTCTTCCGTAATCTTTTTCTCATAACTCACCTTATACAAAAGAATAAAAGGCAGACTTTCGTTACTGTGCCTATTTCTAACATCTGTATTCCACCCAATAAACCGGTGAGACTGATAAGCCCCCAGCTCATTGTCCAGCAGCGGCAGAAAATGGTTTTTTTTATTGCCGGTGGCGGTTAGCACATGGCGGTCCATCTGAATGACCAGATTGTCTTCCCTGGCTATGCCATCAGCAAAGTAGTTGTTGACTTCCTGCTGGTAGAAATACTGCAAACTGGCTGCTGCGGTAATCAGTCCAGCAGTAAAAATCAGCACCACGGTGATGCAGCGTGAAAGAAGCGAGAGTTTTCGGTTGCTGATCAGAACCCGCTTTTTTATGCCCATAAAATGTCCCCTGTCATTAATCAGACATATCGGACAAAGCGGGGAAACGCTTAGCTGAAAAATTGACACAGTCACCACTGGCAGTTTGCCATTACATGCCGATGAAAAATATTCAGGTAAAAGAATTCAGACCAAAACAATAACAACAGGGTAAAGCTCATGAAGGTGAGTAAATCGACAGTAGGGGAATGGTTATTGCTGGTGATGCTGACACTGGGGCTTATGCTGCTTCAGGGGGGGTACCGGTTCTGGATGTTTGCAGAAACCTTTGCCATTAAGAAAGGCTCCATCAATGCAGATATGATGATTGCCGCTTTCTGGGAAAGCCCGAAACTCCAGAGTGATTTACTGCATTACCTGATGATGCAGTTTTTATTGCACCTTTCCCTGGCAGTGCTGGCCTGGTTGCTGGCCCGATGTTTTTTGAAACGGCTCCCCGATTATGCCAATCAGCCGAAAAGGGTTATCGTACTGTTCTGGGCTGTTCTGGTGCTGTGTACCTTTATTGGTAACTCACTGGTTTACAAGTTTTCATTCTTCTCATGGTACACCGCCATTAACGAATGGTTCGCTATTGCCTTTCTGGCATTGGTGGGGGCGCTTACCATTTACCTGAGCCGGGGCTGGGTGTTGCTGTTAGTCGCTGCCTGGTTACTGCCTTTTACCAGCACAACAAAACACACCGTTGCAGAGTCTGAACAGCCGAATATTTTTATTATCGGGGTGGATTCATTAAGGGCCGATATTATCGAGGCAGAACAGTCCCCTGCACCGGTGTTAAAAGCTATCACGGAATCATCGGCCTATTTCAAAAATACACTCACCCCCGTTGCCCGCACGTTTCCGGCATGGATTTCGATTTTAACGGGCAATGCACCACAAACCACCGGAGTACGCATCAATCTTCAGAACGTCTCGGAAATGGACTGGAGCCAGACCCTGCCCAGTATTCTGCAAACCCGGGGCTACCAGACCGCTTATATTACCGATGAAAAACGCTTCAGCAATATTGACCATCGTTATGGTTTTGATGTGCTGGGCGGTCCTGAAATCGGTGCTTACGATTTTATGCTGGGCAGAATTAACGACTTCCCCCTGTCCAACCTGGTTATGAACTCAGGGCTGGGAAAAAAACTGTTTCGCTACACCCACCTGAACCGGGCTGCTGACCATGTCTATGACCCGGATTATTTTGTTGATAAAACCATTGAACTGCTGGGTGGCATGGGTTCGAAGGGCAGCGTGTTTGCTGCGGTGCATCTGTGTCTGCCGCACTGGCCTTATGTCTGGGGGGATGCCGGGCGCGACAAGACTCTTTTTGTACGGTATCTGAAAGCTGCCGCAGAAGCTGACCGGCAGGTTGGGCGACTGTTGGACGGCTTACAGAGAAAGGGAATGCTGGAGAACAGTATTGTCGTATTTCTGTCGGATCACGGTGAAGCCTTTCCGACCGCCTATGAAAATGGCAAGCCCCTGTTTCCCTGGTTGTCTGAGAAATATGTCGATTATGTAGGACTGCACGGGACGGATCTGCTGAGTATTAACCAGAACCGTGTATTGCTGGCCATTAAGGATTATCGCCCGAAAGCCCGGTTTAACCCGCAAACCGTCACAGAAGTTGCTTCATTAATGGATATTGCACCAACACTGCTAGGTCTGGTCGGGATGGAACGGCCGTCAGACAGATACTTTGACGGGGTTGACCTGCTGGCAGAAGGCTCAGAAGCGATTCTTCAGTCCAGGACACTCTTTCTGGAAACCGGCTTTACAGTAGAAGCCATGTTTCGGGCAAAGGGGCTGAATCTTACGGATATTGTTAATGAGTCGTTTGATTTCTATGAAATTGATACTGATACGGGGCGTTTGCAGGTAAAGCACGATTCGGCTCATAGTCTGATTGAGAATAAATCCTTCGGGGTGCTTAAGGACGGTCTTCTGAAGGTGACGGGCGCTTCTCATGAGGCAGGCAATACGCTGGATATAAAGACAGGGGAAGTTTTTTTCTCTGAACCACTGGAATAATGACAAAAACGACAAGAGGACGACTACCATTAATTAAAGGTCGAATTAATCGAGCCGAAACATTCAACAGGACCACTTTCAGTGGTTGGCTGATGATACTCAATGATCGAGGATGAGAAAATGAAGACAAGGATGTCTGGTAACAGGGGTTTTACCCTTATCGAATTGATGATCGTTGTAGCGATCATCGGTATTCTGGCGGCGGTGGCTATTCCGCAGTATCAGAATTATACGCGTAATGCGACAGTGAACGCGGCAATGCAAGAGGCAAGCTCATACAAGACTGCAATCTCTATCTGTTTGCAATCTCGCTCTCTAACAAACTGTGATCTTGGTGAAGGAGGCGTTCCTGCAGCTCCAGCAGCGCCAACAGGCGGTACAGCCATTATTGGTGCTGGTACTCCTGATACAGCTTCATTTACTATTACCCCTGGTGGTCCATTTGATGCTCAAAGCTTGACAATGACACCAAACGCTACCGGTAATTCCTGGGTCCTGACTTGCGCAGGAACAGGTACCGGAGACGTGAATCTTTGTAATAATGACTCTGTGGAAGCATTCATTGCTCAGTTCAGCTCTTGACGGCCTGACCCTGAATCAATAAAAAAGGCTGGTTTCCCAGCCTTTTTTATTGCCTGCTTTGCAGCTGTCTGAGTATTTTGATCAGCGCCTGATTTTCTGGTCTCTGTAAATATCGCCTGAGCTGCTGAATGGTGGCTTCCCCAACGTCTGCTATTGCCTGAAGCTGTTTGTTTTCGGCCTGAAGCAGTTGATCCCAGTTAGAAAATGCTTTTCCAAGCTTTGTGGAGCGGGCTTTGCCGATATCCGGAATGCCCAGCGCCCGAACCTGCTGTTCGAAAGGCAGAGCGCCTGTGAGTTCAATAGCCGAACGAAAATAACCGCTCTGTTCCCAAGTGCTGCCCGCTTCCTGAAGTTGCTCTCTGCTGAGTGTTAACAGGTCAGCCAGCGTCTTTAACTGGCCACTATTGACCAGATTATGGATAACGGGCTCATCCAACCCAGGCAAGTCCAGTCGTTTACTGAGCCACTGAATCCGGGCAATAAACTGTTCTTTGCAGCCCTCAATCAGGGACAGGCAGGTGAACGGGCTGTATTGCTGTGAATCGGGCAGAACCGGACGCTTTCGCTGTGAATCTCTCAGAATGACTTTATTGAAGGTGGGCGTGGCGGAACCCTTCAGGGCAATGGAAATCTGGTCGCCAATGGCAATGTCTTTGCCTTGCAGGTTATTCAGACTGCCCATAGAGACCCGGGTGATGGTTTGTTCTCTTATCTCAACCGGATCAAACACCACGACCGGGGTGATATTTCCGGTTCTGCCCACCTTGAATTCAATGTTCCGGACGGTAGTGACCGCTACATCAGGGGGGAATTTCCATGCCAGCATCCAGTTCGGTATGAAGTTGGATGACCCCATTGCCAGCTGTTGAGCCTGACTGTTGACTTTGAGCACTATGCCATCCAGAAGAAAGGGTAAACGATCCGCCTGCTTTTGCAGCTGGTCGCGTTTTCTGATGACCTCTTCAAGGCTTTTTACCGGCTCGGTAAATTGCGTGGGAAGGTCAAAGCCCATGGTGTAGAGCTGGTTAACGGTGTCAGATTCCCGACCTGGCCGCTGATGGCTGAAATAACGTCCACGGGAAAAAATCCAGCACTTCCAGTGCACTGAGTTCTGGTGCGTTGCTATGAATGATACCTGCCACAAAATGACGGGCGCTGGAGTAGCGCCCCCTGTTGTGAGTCTTTTCATTCCAGCGGTCAAGGCGGACAAACAGTTCACCATGTAAGACGATGCGGGCGTAGGTAACAGGCACTTCGTCCGGAATCGCAGGAATGGCTTTTACCTTCGCCAGAATATTTTTACCGATAATGCCATCGCCACGGGTAGAGGCGGATACAAGCTTTCCATCGTGGTAAACCAGTTCAATGGCAATACCATCAATTTTGGGTTGCAGCATAACGCCGGAGTGGTAGCTGGCGCGGAAAACCTGTTGCAGGAACTCGCTGATGTCTTTCTCAGACTCTGCCTTGCGAAGACTGCCCATGGCATAAATATGCTGGATATGGTTATCCGCACTCTTATCCGAACTCTTATCCAAAGAGTTATCAGGCGCCAGTCGCTCAGTTATGCCAGTGTTCAGCTTAATGTCTGGAAAGCAATCCGACAGCACTTGCAGGCGTTTAGCCAGCGCATCAAACTCGTGGTCGGATAGTACGGGCATCTGCTTGAAGAAGTAGAGCTGATTGTGGTGCTGGATTTCCTGATTGAGTTGTTCAAGCTTCTGGCGCGCGTCCTGTTCAGACCATTCAGGGCAGCTGGCTCGTTCTACAGGGAGTGCAATAGAGGGTGTTATAAAAGGGGCGATTAAGGGAATAAGCAATAATGATGAAAAGCGTTGCATTACGACGACACCCGTTGATGTTGCTGTTTTATTATCCGCCTGCCTGTAACTGCTTTAATTCTCGCTCAGCCTGTATGTTTTCGGCTACGCGAAGCCTCTGTATAGCGTTTTCCTGTTTTTCGATTCGTGTTTCCAGATTTTTAAGGGCTGTTTTAGCAGTTCTCTCTAACTGTACGGCTTTGAAAAAACGGTTTCTTGCTGACGCAAACTTCGCGGAGCGCAGTGCGGTTTGGCGTCTTAGTCCTGCTTGTCTACTGAGTTTATTAAACTGCCTGCCCGTTTTTTCTTTGAGCGCAGTGGTCCGGCTGACGGCATCGTTAAGAATGGACCAGTTTTGATTCAGTTCCATCAATTGAAATTCGGCATTGTAAATCTGTTCCTGAACAGAATCGGATTCCAGCAGAGGGTGAGTGGGTGTTTTTGTCGTGGGGCTGCTTTGAGATGTTACAGGTGTTCGTATCGAAGCCAGTTCGGACGTGTTTGTCTGACGGATGCTTCGTGAATGTAACGGAGTGGATTCAGGTTTGCTGTTCCCAAGGCTGGCTTTTTTGATATGACTGTTGCCGGAGACTTTGCTGACACTGCCAAAATGAAGGAAGCCTTTCAGGGCTTTTGTTGTTTTTGCGGAAGCCTGTTTAAACCAGTTTCCAGAGGTTTGACCTGCGCTATTGACACTTTCAGTCATCGAGAGCTTCCCTTCAGTCGTAAAATCTGCCGTATGACTTTTAGCCTGGATTGTTAATTTATCGGTCGAGGTGAGAATAACTTGTAGGTTGGGACGAGCGATAGCGACTCCCAACACGGTGACTACAGAATGATCAGCTTGTTACATAGCTGCAACTTACCGTGTTGGGTGGTAATTGATCAGGAAGGATAACCGTCCGGATTTTGAGACTGCCAGCGCCAGGCATCGCTGACCATATCTTCCAGTACTTTTTCAGCTTTCCAGCCCAGTTCGCTCAGGGCTTTGTCCGGGTTGGCGTAACAGGCAGCAATATCACCCGCACGACGATCTGTTATGGCATAAGGTACTGCTTTGCCTGACGCCTTCTCAAAGGCTGCCACCATATCCAGTACGCTGTAGCCTTTACCCACGCCGAGGTTCCACGCAGTGGCACCTGTGGTGGTGCGCAGTTTCTCAATGGCACGGACATGTCCTATCGACAGGTCAACCACATGAATGTAATCGCGCACACCGGTGCCGTCGTGAGTCGGGTAGTCGTTACCAAATACTCGCAGTTTTTCCAGCTTACCAATGGCCACCTGTGTCACATAAGGCATAAGGTTGTTGGGGATATCGTTCGGATCTTCACCAATCGTGCCGGACGGATGGGCGCCAACCGGGTTGAAATAACGCAGCAGGGCAATGCTCCACTCGTTGTCCGACAGGTACAGGTCACGCAGAATGTCTTCCACCATCAGTTTGGAACGACCATAAGGGTTGGTGGCAGACAGCGGGAAATCTTCCATGATCGGCAGACTTGCCGGGTCGCCATAAACCGTGGCGGAAGAACTGAATACGATACGCTTCACATTGGCTGCTTTCATGGCTTCGCAGAGAACCACGGTGCCGTAAACATTGTTGTCGTAGTAATCGAGAGGAATTTCGCAGGATTCACCCACGGCCTTCAGCCCGGCAAAATGGATGACCGCTTCGAAATCGTGTTCGCTGAACAACCGGTTCAGCAGACTGCGGTCACGAAATATCACCATTAACAAAGGTCAGGCTTTTGCCGGTGATTTCCTGAACCCGGCGCAGGGATTCTTCACTGCTGTTGCTCAGGTTATCCAGTACAACAATATCGTAGTTGTCGTTTAGAAGCTCGACACAGGTGTGGCTGCCGATATAGCCGGCCCCGCCTGTTACCAGAATTTTACTCATAATGGGTCACTCCCGGAGGTTGTCATCATTATGGCAATGCGGCGTCATTGCCATAGTTTTGACATGTTCTTTGTTATAAATGTAGCCGTTTATAAATGCAGTCAGCCTGCTACTTCGGTCAGGCGCATGGACAGGTCGACAGCCTCACAATGTTTCGTGAGAGCGCCAATGGAAATGTAATCCACGCCGGTTGCCGCAATGTGAGGCAGGGTCTTTTCGGTAATGTTGCCTGACGCTTCCAGTTCAGGGCGGTTGCCTGCCAAAGTTTTGTTCAGCTCAACGGTCTGTTGCAACAGGTCGAGAGCAAAGTTATCCAGCATAATGCGGTCTGCTCCGGCATCGCGGGCCTGATGGAACTCGTCGAGGTTTTCGACTTCTATTTCTACTGGCTTGCCGGGAGTCATGACTTTGGCGGTTTCTACCGCCTGACGAATACCACCGCAGGCAGCAATATGATTTTCCTTGATCAGAAAAGCATCAAACAAACCAGTGCGGTGGTTGTGACAGCCACCCTGAGCAACGGCATACTTTTGTGCCAGACGCAGTCCCGGAAGGGTTTTGCGGGTATCCAGCAGTTTGACCTGTGTGCCTTTAACCAGACTCAGGTAATGGTGGCAGCGGGTGGCGGTGCCGGACAACGTCTGCAGGAAATTCATGGCGGCACGTTCACCGGTCAGAAGGCTTCGGGCAGAACCTGTAAGGGTGACCAGCAACTGGTCGGCCGCCACCTGTTCGCCTTCTTCAATATGCCATTCGATGGTGACATCAGGATCAATCTGCCTGAACACTTCATTAAACCATGGGCGACCACAAATCACAGCCTGTTCACGACAAATCAGGCGGGCAATTGCCTGTTGCTGTTCAGGAATCAGTGCGGCGGTAATGTCGCCGGTGCCAATGTCTTCATTCAGGGCGTGCTGGACATTGATGTTAATGGTGTCTTTCAGTTCAGGCGTCTTCATCGTGATCGCTTTTGGATCTTCTTAAAAAAAGTGCGCTGCATTATAAGGGAATAACGCTAAAGGGACACCTCGCTCTCTTTCTTAATGGCAGTTGGTCGTGTTTTTTGCCGCTCCAGTGGCAGGTTGATGG
This sequence comes from Endozoicomonas sp. NE40, assembly GCF_040549045.1. Classification (NCBI taxonomy): domain Bacteria; kingdom Pseudomonadati; phylum Pseudomonadota; class Gammaproteobacteria; order Oceanospirillales; family Endozoicomonadaceae; genus Endozoicomonas; species Endozoicomonas lisbonensis. Next base: position 3,424,760 of record NZ_JBEWTB010000002.1, read on the forward strand.
TGAATTGACTGCCCTGGTTTATGACGGAATCGACCGTCAAACGGCCCTGATGGTGGGTCGTAATAATGAAATAGGAGACAGATAGCCCAAGACCGGTGCCGACCCCAACATCCTTGGTCGTAAAGAACGGTTCGAAAATGCGCTTTCTGACACGGTCGCTCATACCACAGCCGTTGTCTGAGAGGGAGATGACAGCCTGATCGTTTTCGTGTCGGGTTTTGATACGAATTCTTCCCGGCTCAGTTCGATTCTGGCGCTGGTTAATGGCATGGGCGGCATTTTTCAGCAGGTTCAGCAGTACCTGCTGCAACTCGCAGGCGATACAGGGAACTTCTGTTAAAGCCGGATCAAGATCGTAGTCCACACGAATCCGCATAAAATCAAACTCGGATTGCCAGTTCAGGTCAGAGGCAGCGATATCGACGGTCTTTTCCAGTAACTCTTTCAGATTGGCTGAGGACAGAACCGGTTCAGCCTGACGACTGAATTTCAGCATGTTTCTGACGATCTCCGAGGCTCTCAGACCCGCATCCTGAATATTATCGAGGAAGCGATTGATCCCCCGGTCTTCCAGATAGGCATTCAGCTCGTTCAGGTCTACATGGTGTTGCTGTGCAGTGTGCTGGTTGGCGGGCAGATCGACAGAGATTCTGCGACGTATGTTTTGTGCGCCCTGAATCACTGCACCCAGAGGATTATTGATTTCGTGTGCCATGCCTGCGGCCAGTCCGCCAACAGACATCATTTTTTCGGTCTGCACCATCACTTCTTCCAGCTTAAGTCGTTGAGTGATGTCGTCTATACGGATAACCGCTTCCGGATGCTCATCACCAGACAGTGGATAGATGATTAAGTCCAGGTAACTGTCGTTTCCAGCAATAGCCACTGGCAGCTTTTCTACCCTCTGGGTACTTTGTTCTTTCAGCGTTGTTTCAATCTGAGGCAGGCAATGCTCAAGGAAGGGTAAGGCATTAACAATTGTCTGGCCGATCACTGGCTGGTGGCTGTCTTCTGCGAGACGGGCTGCTTCGGCGTTACACTGTTGTATGACCCCCTGATGATCCACAGTGATCAGCGCCGATGGCATGGAATTGATAATGTTGTTGAGGTATTCCTGAAACTGTTTCAGTTTGCGTTCAGCCTGCTGGCGCACTTTTATCTCATGTTCCAGCTCCTGATTATTGCGCTGCATTTCTGTCAACAGCTGTCGTTCATACTCTTTTTCTTCCTGGAGCTGCTGATCTCTGGTGGCGATGCGGGAGAGCATAACGTTAAACGCCTGTGACAGGGTGCCTATTTCGTCATGGTGAAAGACTCTGGCGCGGATACGGTAATCTTCATGTTTTGACACCCTGCCCGTTATACGAATCAGGTGAAGGATGGGTTTGGTAATAAAACGACGAACATAATGGGTGATGGTCAATGTGATCAGCAGGAAACTGACCACGATGACCATTCCGGCCACCCCCATAACGCTGGTCGGGGCAAGGTCATGCTTTGAAAGCAAATAGGCAGAAACCATGAAAGCACCGCTGGCAATCAGCCCCAGGGAAAGGGCTATGCCAATCAACAGGTGCAGGAGTTTGCTGCTGACGGTGAGTTTTGAGAAGTAGGCGTACAGTGTTTGCATGGGCTTTGTCGTATTCTTGGTGGCCCGGGATATAGAGCAAACTATCTTATTTGTACTTCCGTAACAAGTTTACCAGCGAACGCCTTTTTGTGAGAGCCTGTCCATCAGCTGTTGGTGGGCTGGAAGCTTCAGGCCCTCTTTTTCAGCGATCCTGATCAGGTAGCCGTTGATAAATGCCAGCTCGGTTCTACGCTGCAGGCGTGCATCCATGCAGGTTGAAGAGTGGTTAGCAGCTGTTAAACGGCAAACTTCGTATACTTTTTCGTGCAGAGACTCTGGTGTTGGCCGGCCCAGTGTGTTGCTGACATGAACGAATTCATCAATCAGCTCATCCATCAGTGGCTTTTTGTCATTTTCCAGTAATGAGCCATTCTGACAGTCAAAAAGGGCTGTTAAGCCGTTGATGGCGCAGTTGACGGCCAGTTTTTGCCATAAGACATTCTCAATATCTTTACTGGCGGTCATCTTCAGAGGAAAACCCTGGAACTGGCGGAGAAACGCTGTGGCAGGCTGACGGTTAAAACAACCGATTTCTGTCAGCCCCTGCCCGGCGTGATGGACATGCAACGGTTCTCTGATCCAGGCTCCATCAGTGGTTGAGCCAATCCAGATGTTTTGTGCAGGAAAGGCTTCTGCGACCGCCTCCTGACTGCCCATACCATTTTGCAGAAGCAGCACGTTGCAGTGTTTCGCCAGCACAGGGCTGATGGAGTTCATAGCGGTCAGTGCGTCGCTCGCTTTGGTGCAGACAATAAGCTGGTGAATCGGCGCTGTTATCTCATCGGCGGTCACCACACTGACAGGGTGACAAGATTCTGTTTTGTCCAGACGGGTCAGGGTCAGAACTGCTTTTTTGTCTGTATTTTCGTTTATGGAGTGCTCTCTGTTACGGACAATCATAACAGGAGATTTTCCAGTGGCTTGATGAAGAGTTGCGGCCCAGAGGCAGCCAATACTTCCGGCTCCAAGGATATACCAGGGGTGTGATGACATCGTTTATTTGCAGGGTCAGATGAGTCAGTGGATTCAGGTGCCATAGTCTAACAGGAGGTACAGTGTAACACAGGGTGTCAGGGCTTTTTTTCGAACGAGAGTACTTTGAATCCATGTCTATACTTGCTGGATGTTTCTAACACCTGAGGTGTCTGGATTATGAGTCATGTTTATAAAATCCTTGAAGTCGTCGGCAGCTCAACCCTTAGTAGTGATGACGCTATTCGTAATGCCATAGCGACAGCAAGCGTTACGGTGAAAAACCTCAACTGGTACGAAGTGGTGGAACACAGGGGGCATATTAACGATGGTGAAATTGGTCATTTTCAGGTGACGGTGCGAATTGGATTCAGGCTGAATGATAAAGAGTAGGTTAACGTTCGGATAAACTGTTCTGGTCGAAAACAGCCCTGGTAGTTCCGGGGCTTGCCCCTGACTCTTGCCCTGGCTTCTTATTTCGAACTCTTACTTCAAACTCTTGCCTCGAAGAAAGCGTTCCCTGACAATATGGGGCATTAATCTTTTTTATGTGGAATTCTTCATGCCTTCATTTGATATTGTTTCTGAAGTCGATCTGCACGAACTCAGCAACTCTGTAGATCAGTCAAACCGTGAACTGACCACCCGCTACGATTTCCGTGGTGTTGATGCCAGCTTTGAACAAAGTGGTGACACCCAGATCGTGATGACTTCTGACGCGGATTTTCAGCTGGTGCAAATGCTGGAGATGCTGAAAACCAAAATGGTTAAACGGGGCATCGACGTCAAGTGTCTGGAAGTGAAAGACCATTACGGTTCCGGCAAACAGGTCAAGCAGGAAGTCACTGTACGTCAGGGACTGGATAAGGAACAGGCTAAAAAGATTGTGAAAATGATCAAGGATGCCAAACTCAAGGTTCAGCCTGCTATTCAGGGTGAACAGGTTCGTGTAACGGGCAAAAAGCGGGATGATCTGCAACAGGTGATTGCCATGCTGCGTGAAGCGGATACCGACATGCCGCTGCAGTACAATAATTTCCGTGATTAATTCAGCGTTTTATTGAAACAAAAGGGCTTGCTTTTAGCCCTTTTTAAATTTTATTTAATAATTGTCTGGCTATAGTTCAGAAAAATTTTTCATTTGTTTAGTTTCACGCGGTTTGTCTATACCCGTATGTTCTTTTATAAATCTTACGAATGGACTCAGACCCAGAGGCATAAAATAATTCATTTCCATTGTCGTATTCTTTTGATCCAGTTCGTAGCCTAACCCGGTGACTGCAAAGTTTTCATCCAGCAAAACTGATCCTCTCTGAAAGTCACTGCTTAACACCTCTCCGAAACCTTCAGGAATTGAGCATATTTTCCAGTCAAGCCCTTTGACACGGGGGATGCAGTCTGACTGATCTTTTATTTTGACAGGATGAGAAAAAACATTAATTTCAGGGCGGCTTACTAACAAATGGCTGGGGCGTTTCATCCTCTCCAAATAATACACTGTCCACAATGGGTAACGACCTTCAAGTCCATCAAACCAGGAGTGCGTTTTAAAAGACAAAGTGGGAAAGGGAGGGTTAAGTGGTGATTTCAGTTTTAACAGGACAGGTTGAGAAGTATGGTATGTGCTCGGGCGCCGAACATCTGAGACTTCAACCTGATCATACTTTTGATTCGATTCAGCTGAGAAACGAAGCATTATTTTTTGAACAGATGGTTTCTGAATCGTTATTTCCGAGAGTGGTTTCGGTACGCAGTCACTTGTTGTCAAAGCCCAATTTTTATGAATGACAACAGCGTGGCAGCTTATTGGATTATGATTAAAGTCACTGGTTTCCAGAAAAGCCAGCCAGTTGGAGACATGTATATCCTCCGGGCTGGGAGTCTCCGCCATTGAACAGAGCGCTGGGAACAAGAGGGACGTAAACAGTACAGCTCTTACTGTTTGAATGTTGGACACAGTGACTCCTCATTTTTATGGTTTATTGCTCAGCTGATGTCACTTTTAACTTCCACGCCAGCAGTATCAGAACCAGCGATGGAATACCCATCAATGCCGTAGCTGTGAAGAACGAAGCATAGCCTATGGAGTCAACCATTACTCCGGAAAAACCCGCCAGAAACTTTGGAAACAGTGCCATGACGGAACTGAACAGTGCGTACTGGGTCGCAGAGTAACTGACGTTAGTGAGACTCGACAGATAAGCAATAAAAGCGGCAGTCGCTACGCCTCCCGCCAGATTATCCAGTGAGATCACGACGGTCAGCCAGGTGATGTCGTGGCCTATACCTGCAAGAAAGGCGAACAGCAGGTTGGTTATCGCTGCCAGTAAACCACCGGCAAACAGAATCTTCATCACCCCGAAGCGCACCATCAGACCACCACCAATGGCCGCACCAACCAGCGTCATAATGACGCCATAGACTTTTGAAATGGCTGCGACTTCCTGTTTGGTGTATCCCAGATCGACATAAAACGGGTTTGCCATGATGCCCATCACCACATCGCAAATGCGGTAAGTGCTGATTAACCCCAGAACCAGAAGCGCATGCCAGCGGTAGCGAATCAAAAAGTCCAGAAACGGGCAGATAACGGCACCGTAGAACCAGCCAGCGGTACGGACAATAAAACCGGGCAGGTGAGCGTTATCAGCCATCCACTGTTTAGCCCTGAGTTCCAGCTCCTGTCTGGGTGGCTCTGCCGGCTCACTGATAATCAGAGTCGTGAGAATACCCACTCCCATGCAGCAGGCCATGATGAAGTAAGCCATACGCCAGGGGTACTGGTCATAGGTGCCTTCAGTCACGGTAAACCATGCCGCGATACTTAAGACGCCAGCCGTTGCCAGAATCATTGCCAGACGGTAACCGACCATGTAAGTAGCTGCCAGGGCAGCCTGAAGGTCTTTGTTGGCAGACTCAATACGGTACGCGTCGATGACGATATCCTGAGTGGCAGAGCCAAAAGCGACCATGACGGCAAACAGCGCCATCGTCCACAGATCCAGGGCCGGGTCGGTGATAGCCATTCCCACCAGGGAACCGGCAATAACGATCTGGGATAACAGCAGCCATGCGCGGCGGCGACCCAGTAGAGAGCTCAATATTGGTAGCGGCATTCGGTCAACCAGTGGCGACCAGACCCACTTAAAGCCATAAGCCAGCCCTACCCAACTGAAAAAGCCAATGGTTGAACGACTGACGTCTGCTTCCCGCATCCAGAAAGACAGGCTGGAAAACACCAGCAATATTGGAAGACCTGCTGAAAAGCCCAGAAAAAACAGGGTAATGGCCCGGCGATGAAGGTAGACCGACAACGTCTGCCGCCAGTCGCCGGGGAGAGTTTTCAGGTCTGTCATTGAGCTTTCCGAGGTTGTTAAGGTTTTATTGGGAAAAGAAAGTAACTATAGACACCTTTGTATTAATAGAGTGTATTAATCGAGGTTCATATGATTGCATCGGTTATTTATTGTTGAATTATTTTGCCTGAAAAGAAAAGCCTTTCCGAAAGAACAGGTGATTAAAAAGCGAAAGAGCCATTTTCAAACCAATGAAAATGACTCGCTGTTATCAGGATGTCTGGTTTGTCTCCAGAAAGCGGTTCGCCATCCAGATCAGAACCAGTACGGGAGCACCCAGCAGTGCGCTGAAAATGAAGAAGTAGTTGTATCCAATAGCATCCACCATCACGCCGGAAAAACCCGCGACAAACTTGGGCAGCAGCAACATCATGGAGCTGAACAGGGCGTATTGGGTAGCCGAATACTGGACATTGGTCAGGCTCGACATCCAGGCAATAAAGGCTGATGTCGCAATACCGGCAGCCAGGTTGTCTGCTGAAACCACCAGGGCCAGCCAGTAAACGTTATTGCCCACCAGACTCATAACGGCGAACAGAGCGTTGGTAATGGCAGCGGCAATCGCCCCGGTAAACAGCATTTTCATCACGCCAAAACGCATGGTCAGCGTTCCGCCAAGGGTGACACCGACCAGTGTCATAATGACGCCAAAGATTTTGGTGACGGTGGCGACTTCATTTTTGGTAAAACCCAGATCGACGTAGAAGGGGTTTGCCATGATGCCCATAACAATGTCTGAGATTCGATAAGTGCTGATCAGGGCCAGTAGCAGCAGGGCATGCCAGCGATAACGGCGGAAAAAGTCTGAAAACGGGCAAACCACCGCGCCATAAAACCAGCCTGCCAGTCTTACCAGCGGTGTTGGCAGGTGAGCCTTTTGTGCCATCCACTGGGTGACTCTCTGTTCCTGCTTCGGTGTTTCGAGTTTAACCTCCGGCTCGCGGGTGACTAATGTGGTGATGATACCAACCGCCATAAAGCCTCCCATAAACAGGTAGGCAACCATCCATGCGGACTGCTGGTAACCGGTACTGTCACCTGCTGCCCGGGCGGCTATTGCCAGAGTGCCAGCCCCCGCGACCATCATTGCCAGACGGTAGCCAAACATATAAGTAGCCGCCAGAGCCGCCTGCAGGCGTTCTTCAGCGGCTTCAATACGGAAGGCATCAATCACGATATCCTGTGTTGCCGAGCTGAAAGCCACCAGTACAGCAAAAAGCGCCATTCTGGTCAGGTTAAGGGTTGGGTCTGTGAAAGCCATACCCAGTAGCCCGGCGACAATGGCAATCTGGCTGAGCAGCAGCCATGAACGACGACGACCTAATAATTGACTAAGCAGTGGCAAAGGCATCCGGTCAACCAGTGGCGACCAGACCCACTTGACACTGTAGGCCAGCCCTATCCAGCTGAAGAAACCAATGGTGGCACGGCTCACGTCGGCTTCCCTTAACCAGAATGACAGGCTGGAAAACAGCAGCATCAATGGCAGGCCCGCAGAAAAGCCCATAAAGAAAAGCGTGAGAGCGCGGGGGTGGCGATAGACTTTCATAGCGTCCCACCATGAAGTCAATCGTATTTTTGAAGGTACAACAGGCATAGAGGCTCATTTTATTGGGTGATCTGGCTGCGTTCGATCCTGTCTGCCTGAATCTACTGACTCAGGCTGCCCAGCAAAAACTGCTGCCATTTTTTTCTGTCAGAGTCTGACAGCTTGTTCAGGGTATCCTGACAGATAATGGCCATTGCCTGAAGTATGGTTTCGGGGGGATAGTCCAGATTTTCCAGCTGGCGGATGATTTCAATGGCCAGCGTCATTTCTTCAGGCAGGTTGTCCATGGTTATTCTCCGTTCCATCCATAGCTATTCAGGCTGACCTTACCGGCGATAAAGGTCACGCCTTCCTGTTCCAGCAGTCCCTTCTGTTCATTATATTTCACACTGTCTTCCGGAAAGGAAATGCGTCCTTTGCAGTTAATCACACGGTGCCAGGGCAGCCCGGAGCCTTTGGGGAGCTGTTTCAGAATATTACCGACGACCCTGGCGTAACCCGGCGCTCCGGCCATTCTGGCCAGCTGGCCGTAAGTCACGACTTTGCCTTCAGGAACCTGGCTGAGGACGAGCCAGATATCGGTACGACTGAACGGTGCTTGCAAGGCGGTTCTCCGATTAAAATACCAGAGAATACCCTAAATCTTCTGTTGAGTTCATTAGCATTTTTTCAGTAAGGCCTCTGGCTTTTTAGCTTCTGAGAGTACAGGCAGAGAGATACTTTATAAGGGTTAGCCGCTGGTAAATTGTCTTGAGTATTACCGCTATTTTATGGAATTCTTACAGCGTTTTTTATAGCCAAAGAGGCTGACTATTCCAATCTTTACAGAGGTCTTTTCAAGGTGTTCATGAAGCTCCAGCTGTTCCGGGGCCGTTATCCCATCGTTTTTTTCAGGTTTCTGATGAACTGCCTTAAAGGCTGTGCTTTGCTGCTCCCTGTGTTTGTGGGTACTGGCCGGGCTGATACCATCTGGTTGGAAAACGGTGATGTTCTGTCAGGGGAAGTGGTTGGTCTGGATGCTGGAATATTGAAGCTGAAAACTGTTTATGCCGGCGAACTGAGTGTTAACTGGCGACATGTCCGTTCGGTCAAGACCGATAATCCTTTGTGGATTAACCTGATTGGCGAAAACAAGGCACAGCTCAGGGAACTGCACAGCAGCGGCGATGATCTGCTTATTGTCGATGAAGATGGCTATGAACGGCGGTTTTCTGCTGCCTGGCCCGTTGCCAGTATGGCTCAGTCGGAACCGGTGCTGGACGACAACTGGGAGTTTAGAGGCAATTTTGATGTCAATCTGGAAAACAAGAGCGGCAACGACATTGAATCCCGCTACCGTATGAACGGACAGATGCATCTGGATGACCAGTGGAACAAGAACCGGCTGAAGTGGAATGTAGACGTAGAGCGAAAAAACGAAGGTATCTGGAAGAAAGATATCTGGGAAGTGGAGTACGACTACAGTCGTTATTTTACCGAACACTGGTTTGCCAATGCCTCGTCCAAAAAACGTTATCATTCACGTGAAAACCTTCGCAGTCGCTCCAATGCCGGTGGTTTTATTGGTTACAGAGTCCGTGAAACGACCACTGAAGCGTTGTTGAACAGTCTGGGACTCACCCAGATCTGGGAAACCTATGACCGCGAAGGCAAGCAGCAGAATCTTGCAGTGGGCTGGAAGATGTTTCACAGGCGATACCTGATGAATGACCTGGAATACTTTGTTGACAGTGGCCTGTATTACCGGATTCAGAGCCAGAGACAGTGGATCTGGGATGGTGAACACGGTGTTCGCTACAAAATGACTGATAACCTTTCGTTCAATGTGACCCAGATATTCGACTTTGACAGTCAACCCGGTGAAGATGAGAAAAAACTCGACTCGCAATTGAAGTTCGGTATTGGCTATAACTGGTAGTTGTTATTGATAATCAGTCGCATTTGTATATAATGACCAGCACCGATAATAATCAAAAGCAGCCATGACTGATGCTTCATGGTCAAGCCAATATTCGAGGTTAATAATGGATAATAAAATGGAAGCCGCCGGGGCTGCCCGCGAATTATTGCTGAATGAATACCACGGTATTCTTTCTACCCACTCCCACGATGTACCAGGCTATCCTTTTGGTTCAGTCATGCCGTATTGTCTGGATGAAAACGGACAGCCTGTTATTTTGATCAGCCGAATTGCCCAGCACACCAGAAATATTCAGGAAAACCCCAAGGTATCGCTGATTATCAGTGAAACCGGTATTAATGATGTGCATAAAGGTGGGCGGCTGACCTGGCTCGGTGATGCTGAAAAAATAGAGGATTACGAACAGCAGGCAGAGCGTTACTATGCTTTTTTTCCTCAGTCCAGGGATTACCATAAAACCCATGACTTTGACTTTTATCGTATCAATCTGGTGCGAGCCCGCTTTATTGGAGGCTTTGGAAAGATCTTCTGGGTTAAAAATGACCTGATGACAAAAGCCAACCCGTTTTATGGCCAGACAGAGAATGGCATGGTGAACCACATGAATGAAGATCATGTGGATGCCATGGTGAAGTACTGCGTTAATGCAGGCATTGTTATTCCTGAAGGTCTTTCCCCCAGAATGGCGGGCGTAGACAGCGAGGGTATGCATCTGTTACTTGGCGATAAGCTGGTACGTATTCCTTTTCCTGCTTCGGTTGAAGAGCCCATGGCGGTCAGAAAAACGCTGGTCGATATGGCGCGGGCTGCTTAATTAAATTGATAGCCTTTAGATAATAACTTGAAATAAAAAAGCTGTATTTAATAATAAATACAGCTTTCAAAATATATCCTTAGATCATAAAGCCTTTAAATCAAGGGATTCTCCTATTTTTTCCAATAGTCGGTTCTGTTTTAAATCATAATAAACTCGTTTTTTTAATTTCAAATTAATGAACTAATTAATCTGGGAGGTATCTATTAGTTCATGCGTCCATTTCAATGGGTATCTGAATTTAATTAAACAGGGAAGGAAATTAATATGGAATCACTGAATATGGTAAATGTTATAACTGGTTATGGCGCTGATGCTTATAATAAGATAGCCAGTTTTAGCCAGAGCGTTTGTGATAGTGGTACTAATGCCTATAACAGTGTAATGGGAAATGTCTCTTATGCTGGTGCAAAAAACTACTTGTACAACAATGGCTCAAGCTGTTATGAAACGTTAAAGAATACAGCTGCGACTCTTTACAGTAGAACTGTTACAGACTATGTACCTGCAGCCGAAAAAGGATTTTCGGATCTGCAACGTATCTCGACAGCCTTTGGTGAGAAAGTAAGAAAGAATGCTCCTGAATCATTGCAGTCTGCATTTGTTCCATCACAGAGAACAGGTATGAGCGCAGCGGTAATGACGGTTGCTGCACTACCGTTTGCAGTGCCTTATCTGGAAAATCAATTCACGAGCTATTCCTGTGGAAGAGAGCTGAGCAGACAGAAACAATTACAGCAGAAGGTAATGACTGATGCTGCAGAGCAAACACCGGAAGAAGCGATCAACTCACTGGGACAGCGATCAGAAAAGCTGAACGAAGCCATCAATGGACGTAAGGCAATTCTAAATCGTAGCTGCTTCAGCCTTTGGAATCTCGGTAAAACATTATTAGTGGCAGGTTCTTCCTTTGTGCTTGCACCCTATGTTACTGGCGCACAGCTGGGCGTTTATGCTGCAACAGGTTTGGCACATATGGTTTACCGCAATGTTTCGAATACAAGCCAGACCCGCTCTCAGGTCGCTGAGCTTGAAAGTATGAAAACAAATATAGATCAGGCCAGAGCTGATAAAGGCACCCTTCAAAGAAGTCAGGAAGAAGCTGTAAGGTTGACGGAAGAGAATGCCAAAGTTACTGCGGAAAAAGGAAAAATAACTGAGGAAAGAGCTGTTATTTTGGATCAACTGAACAATGAACGAGTTGCTCTTCATGATGCCATTCGGCAGCTTGATAATGAGAAAAAACAGCTTCAAGACCGTGTCGATGAGCAAACTGGTTTGCTCACTAACCCAGATGTAGTTTCATTGATGGCAACACATAAAGTGGTTGAGAAGCTTGGCGACAATGCGCAGAAGATTGCGGAAGCAGAACAGCGTCTAAATGAAAAACGGCAGGAAAGAGCCAACCTGATTGCTGAAAAGGACGAAACGCAAGCAGCTATGCGAGCAAGAATGGATGAGTTGACCCGACAGCTTGGGGCTCTTAACTAAGCGATTCATTCACTTTAAACCAGCCTGAAAAATCGCCTTCTATTCCGGAAGGCGATTTTTTTATATGTGTCATAAAGATTCTGCCTGACAGGCCGACCTGATGATTAATATTTATCCAATGTGATCGTTGCAATGCACAAGATAACGCCACTTCTATTATCCGCTTTTGTATCTGCAACCGCCGCAGTCCTGCAGCCATCTGCCTATGGCAGTACAACAATCATTAGCACCGATGGCGACTCTAAGGTACCTACCGATGTTTATGCTGAAGATACAGATCAATATAACTACATCATTGATGTTAAAGGAGAAGGGCGCTTTTTTATCACAGGCGCACGGATCGTTAACGACTCCACGGCTGGTATCGCTGCGATTTTATTAAAATCCAGTACTGATACCTACTCTATCATTCTTGAGCCTGGCTATTTTTTCTCGTCTGCTGTTCACAGCAGTGGCAACATTGATGGTTTGCTTATCAGTGACACACAATCAACAGCAGGCACGATTAAAATAGGTGAAATATTATTAAATGACTTGGTCAGTGTTGATCAGGGCATTGCCGTTCACATCAAAGACATCCTGTCAGGTGGAGCAGTGATAGTTGGTTCTAAAGGCCGTCTGACAGGTAATAACACCCTGATCAAAACAACGGAAAATGGTTACTTGCCGAGTCTGGTCATCAGAGGTGAGATAAAAACAACAGGCGGTTATGCCATTGACCTGTCGGAAGGGATGGGAGCTGGTAACGTTATTGTCGAATCAGGTCTTATTGAAGGTAATATTAAAGGTCCTTCCTCTGCTGATGATCTTCTGAATTTAAACGGTGGTACGATTGATGGTACTATTGAAGGCTTTGAGGACATCCAGATCAATACTACTTCCGCTGTCGTACTGACCAATGATGTAATCGGAAGTAACAGAATGGATGTCAGAGGCGGTGTTTCTTTTGCCAAACCAGATTCCGAAGGGCAACAGAAGGTATCCGGCGATATTTCACTGATCGGCTATAGCTATATGGAGGTACTTGTTGGCGTCGATGATTTAAATGATCCGGCTTTGAAAGTGGCGGGTGATATAACGCTTGATAAAGATGCTGAAATATATGTCGTCATGTCTAAAGACGATTACGACAATAACCGGGTGCTGGATAATGTTAAAGTCTTCCAGGCTGATAATGTAGAATTAACGGCGGCTGCGGATAGTGTTGATGCTTTTATCGGAACACCCTTTTTACATAAAATTTATAATAAATTTTACCAGGATGGTGTAGTCACTGTTTCTATTTCTCCAAAAAGTATTACTGAGGTTGTTAAAGACCTCAATACCGGCCAATCCAGTGCAGAAGTGTTAACGACTATTCTTGAGAATTTAAAAACTGATTCTTCGGGCGGGTCTTCAGGCGGATCTTCAGGTGGGTCTTCAGGCGATTCTTTCGTACCATCAGGCTTTTCAAATCTTTATGCCCGACTTCTGCCCATCCGCACTGCTGAAGATATGGCTGAATTTGCTTCCGAGAACAGAGTCAATAACGCAGATATTACTCAGGAAGTGAACATCACTTTAATGAACAGTGCGATTACCCAGGTTTTGCGTCGCCTGTCTGCGCCTCGTCAGGGGGCTGCTAAAACGGGTGTGGCGTACGGTGATGGAATATCAGCAGATGGTTTCTGGCTTCAGGCTATAGGCGCAGATATAAAGCAGAACAGCCGCAAAAATACCACGGGTGGTAAGATATTTGGCTATGATGCCAGTCTTGAGGGGTTCACACTGGGTATAGAGTCTTCAAAGGAAGATTATACCTTTGGGGGAGCCGTCACACTGGTAAATGCTTATGTTGAAAAAGACGGTGTCAGCGATACCAGTCGTATAAAGAATTACCAGTTCAGTGCCTACAGCCGATGGGAGCATGAAAACCGTTTTATTGACTCGGTACTCAACTATGGACAGAGTTCGCATAAGCGACACCGTTATATTGATGTTCAGGGCTTTTCAGGCTTGCCCTTAATCGCTGATTTTAATAGCCAGCACTATGGACTGAGAGTGCTTGGAGGCTATAACCTTTCATATCGTGGTATAGACCTTCAGCCAATGGTCGGCTTCAACTATGAAATGGTTCGGACTGACAAATATAAGGAAAAGGACCCTGGTAGTATTGACCTCGCGCAGTCCGTCGAGGATCAGAAATATCAGCGAATAGAAGTGGGAACTGGCATCACTGTAAGTAAAACATTTGCAGTGGCTAAAGGTGAAATAGAACCCTACGTAAGAACCATGGTGTGGCATGACCTCAAGGGACAGCGTATAGAGACAACGGCTCAATTCACTGGCGGCGGTGCAGATTCTTTCGTCTCCAGAGGTGGTGACCCAGTCCGGACAAGCTATCAGGCTTCACTGGGGGTCGTTTATCATCGGGATGACCGTTTCACATTCTTTGCTGGTTATGAGCTGGGCAAAAAATTAGACTACACCTATAACAGTTATTCAGCCGCTATGAAGTATAAGTTCTGAGTGTTTATCTGCTCCATCAACTGAAGTTCATCAAATCAAGATAGGTACCGTTAAGCGATTGGTGAGTGTTTACGGCTGTGGACACCCAAAAAATGCGAGCAGTGTCCACAATACAGTGGCTATAGCCGCCATAGCCATGGCCTGGGGTAGCTGAGTTCTGACATGATCCATCAGATCACACCCCGTACACAGTGCCGATAAAATTGTGGTATCTGAAATGGGTGAAGTCTGGTCACCAAACACTGCGCCATTCAGCACACAGGCAAAACACAGTGCCATAAAAAGCCAGGCACTGCTTTCTTCTAATCCAAGACCCAGGGTCAGGCTCCAGGCCAGAGGCATTGCCAGAGGGTAAACAACGGCATAGGTTCCCAGGCTGGTACCTGTGGAAAAGGCAACCACAATACTTAATCCAAATAACAGGGCTGGCAGCAGCCAGTAAACACTCAGCAAACGTTCTGATAATAAGCTGACAAGAAAAGCTCCTCCTCCCGTCTGCTGACTCATATGCCCCATGGTGACGGCGAGCAAAATAATGACAGAGCCGAGTACCACCGATTCCAGACCTTCCACTACACCGCCCATCAGGTCATTGAGGCTCATGCCTCTCATCAGGGCAATGCCCCCGGCCAATACAAAGGCAGCAGAAAAAGCCCAGAGAATCTGTGGGGCACCACGCAACCAGAAAGTCACCAGTGCAGTGCCGATCAATACGCCCAGCGGGAGCACAAATTCCAGTACCCATGGCTGATAGTCCCCCGAAGAGTTATCAATTTCACGGGACGCGAGCGGACGACTGCCCAGTGCTGATAACTGCCCTGTCGATCGAGCCCGTTTAATTGCCTTTTTCATTTGCCGCCCAATAAAGGGAGCCTTGTCGATTGATAACAGAAAAGTCCCCATAACCGCCAAAATAGCGTAAAACGACAGAGGCAGGCACTGGAAAAAGAACTTCAGGCGATCGGATTCTGTGGCCAGAAAGCTAACACCACTGACAATCAGTAAAGGTTGTACAAACCCTGGCCAGGCATTAAAGGCTAGTAACACCGCGACAGGGGAGGAAGTGGAGTCTACAATATACGACAGTTCCTCTTTTGATATCTTTTCCTGGTCAGCAACGGGTGTCACGGTGGTACCCACCAGTACGGCAGAAATGGTCCCTCCCTGGAACATCAGGATACCCAGTGTCCAGGTCACTAACTTTGCTGAAACAGGTCCTTTGACGCAATGTCTCGACAGAAAACGGGCAAAGGCCTGGGCAGCACCGGTTTTTCCCCAGATACCACTCAGCCCACCCAGCAGCCAGAGGTACAAAATCAACAGAATTGCAGAACCCGGCTGCCCGATGCTGTTTACCAACAACCGGGTAACATCGTACTGACCGATCAGCATTCCCCCAACAAGCAATCCCCCAAGTAGAGCTGTCAGGGGTTCTTTGAGCATGAAACAAAGAATAATGGCGGTCAGGGCTGGCAACAGTGACCAGCCTCCCCAGTGACGAACAACACTCAGTTTTAACACCTGAGGCCTGCCGTCGGAGCCTATCCGCCTGGCCAGGTCCTGCTCAGGAAGTTCCTGCTTCAAAGTCAGCTTGTTAAGGTTAGAAGGGTGCAGCGGGCTTTGATAATAGGGGGTAATTTCTGACAGTGAAATGTCCTGGTCC
Organism: Endozoicomonas sp. NE40; assembly: GCF_040549045.1. Classification (NCBI taxonomy): domain Bacteria; kingdom Pseudomonadati; phylum Pseudomonadota; class Gammaproteobacteria; order Oceanospirillales; family Endozoicomonadaceae; genus Endozoicomonas; species Endozoicomonas lisbonensis. Next base: position 3,440,664 of record NZ_JBEWTB010000002.1, read on the forward strand.
TGAAAGTGGACAAACCTAGAACCATCCGGGGCTATTTCCTGAGGCAGCACCTGTTCCTGAACCTGAGATATCGGTGTCATAGTCCGTCCGACACAGAAGGACATAGCCAGAAACAGTAGAAAAATCCCCAGAGGAGCCAGGCGACCTAGGTGAATGCAGCATCCTTTCGATTTTGAAAAGGTTGTTGGTGAATGCATGATTTTCTTACAAAACCTCTGATAGATCATAAACACCTACTCTCCGGACGCACTTACCTGTCAGAGAATAGAAATACCCTCAGTCATTAGCTGATTCGTTTTGTTGTACAGACTCCCCCGGCTACTCTGGTGTACTCCAAAGCCTTGCATTTGGCTCTCAATGTATTTCTGCCAATGTGTTTCTATGTAAAGCCAAATTCAGTATCCGGCATGAGGTTTACTGTTGTCACACTGGCTTCACCGTGACGCATAGCCATGTTCTCGCCAACCGGAAACCAGCTGCACAAAGCTTGGTAGATACTCAGTGTTTCTGCAACTTTACTTAATGAAGCGATGGTGTCTCTCTGAAATATTGATCCCGATGCAATTGCCTGTTAACTCTTTCTGTTATGCTCCCTCCCGTTTCCCGGTAATAGAATAAAGGAAGAAGAATGAAAGCCTTTCGGCTACTGTGTGGTTGTTTATCATTGGTGAGTGCAGGTGTGTTGGCTGTCAGCTTTCCTGAAGTTCGACTGGAAAACGACACCGTTAAAGTGGCAGTTTATCTGCCTGATATTGAAAAAGGCTCATACCGTTCCACTCGTTTTGACTGGTCTGGCCTGATCCACTCATTTCAGTTTGAAGAGATTGAGTATTTTGGCCGCTGGCGCTCAGAGCCGGTACATAACCCGGAGATGCATTTCAGTGTTAACGGGCCTGCCCAGATTTTTGGCAACCTGGGCTATGGTGAGTCTGATACCTTTGTTCGCATCGGCATCGGTGTTCTGGAAAAACCCGAAAACGAGAAAAGTTTTAACTTCATCAACCCATACCAGATTCTTGACCATGGCGAGTGGCAGGTCGAATCCACTGACGACACTGTTCAGTTTGTTCAGACATTGCAGGATGACACGGGCTATGGTTATCGTTACAGAAAAACCGTCACCCTGAATGAGCAGGGGTTCTCCATGGCTCATCAACTGGAAAATACGGGTGAAAAGGCAATTGAGACCACTGTGTTCAATCATCACTTCTTTGTGATTGACGACCAGACTGTTGATGAACAATATCAGGTGTTTTTCCCGTTCTCTCCTGCTAAACAAATAGAAGAGTCACGCATTGAATTACAAGACGACAGTCTTCAGATAATCGAACCCATCAGCGATGAAGACCGGTTGTTTGTTCCTCTGACAGGTTTTGCCAGAACGGCGGATGACCATCAGTTTCGTATTCATCATAATGGCCTGAACCGGGGGATAAAGGTTCAGGTAGACCAGCCCCTGAGCAGGCTGGTGGTCTGGGCGAACGACAGATCACTCTCACCGGAAAATTTTCTTGAAGTGAATGTGCCGGTTGGCGAAAGTTTCAGCTGGACGGCAGAATACAGAGTTTATTGATGGCTGTAAAAGGCAGGGTTAATGTTGTTTTTCAACCCTGCTGACTCTTTATATACTGGATCTTTTCAGGATGTATACTGGAGTAAATATGAGCGAATGCGGAGAAAAGCATGGAAACCTTCCAGCATGACCTGAAGAGTTTGTTCAGCCAGCTGGGGCTGAACAATACACCAGAATACATCGAGCAATTTATTGCTGAGCATTCACTGACAGAACAGCAGTCTATTTTTGAAGCCGATTTCTGGCAGCCAGCACAAAAACAGTTTCTCAGGGAAAGCCATGATCAGGACTCAGACTGGTGTGCGGTAGTTAATGAGTTTGATGTAATGCTGAGAGCCAGAAAATAATCACCACTTGTTCAGCCAGAAGTATTGATGATGTATGACCTGCCCAAAGCAAAGATTTTGTAATCCTCCCTTGTATTTCTACTATATGCCTCCAGATAGAAAGTACTTATAAATCCGGAGTCATCCATGCGATTCCCAGTCTGGTTATTTTTGCTGTTCCCCGTTATTGAAATGCTGGTGCTGATTGAAGTTGGCAGCGCTATCGGGGGACTGAATGCGGTTGCACTGATTATTTTAGGGGCAATTATTGGTATGGCGGTTTTACGCCAGCAGGGATTCAGTACTATGCTGAGAGCCCGTGAACGTATGGCACATGGGGAGATGCCTGCGACAGAAATGGTGGAAGGATTCATGATTGCCATTGGCGGTCTGTTTATGATGTTCCCTGGCTTTGTGTCTGACTTTTTCGGGATCGCCCTGCTGATTCCACCAGTACGTAAGTACCTTTTGAAGAAAATGATTGCCAGTGGTCGCTGGCAGGTACACCAGTCTTCGACCACCTTCGAAGGCCAGTATTACCGTGAAGATATTGACCCCGGGCGTGGGCTGCACAATACCTTCGACGGGGACTTCAAACGGGAAGATGAAAAAAAATAGTATTGCCCCCTTGAAAAAGATTAACCGCATCCCTACTTAGAGTAACACCGTATAACAGGTTCGGTTTGGGTGGGTACCAACAGAAATCCACCCGGCCTTAATTGTAAGTTGACTGCTGAATGTTCGGCATAAACAGTTGGAGAGATACATCGATGAAAATCCGTCCGTTGCGTGACCGCGTGGCCGTTCGTCGTGAAGAAGAAGAAACTACCTCTGCTGGCGGCATCGTTCTGCCAGGTTCCGCTACAGAGAAACCAAACCAGGGTGTTGTGGTAGCTGTAGGTAACGGAACTGTTCTGGACAACGGTGAAGTTCGTCCTCTGGGCGTGAAGATTGGCGACAAAGTGATCTTTGGCAAATACGCTGGTTCTGACACCGTTAAGATCGACGGCGAAGAGCTGATCATTCTGTCCGAAAGCGAAATCTACGCTGTTCTGGAAGACTGATTGTCTGCGACTCCCTTAGGGGTTCGATTACAACTGTTTTTAAAAAATTCGTAAAGGATGTCAATCATGGCAGCAAAACAGGTTAAGTTCGGCGACGAAGCTCGCAAGCAAATGCTGGAAGGCGTTAACGTTCTGGCTGACGCTGTAAAAGCGACTCTGGGGCCTAAGGGTCGTAACGTACTGCTGGAGAAATCCTTCGGCGCGCCAACCATCACTAAAGATGGTGTTTCCGTAGCCAAGGAAATTGAACTGGCTGACAAGTTCCAGAACATGGGTGCTCAACTGGTTAAGGAAGTCGCTTCCCAGGCTAACGATCAGGCGGGTGACGGTACCACAACGGCAACCGTACTGGCTCAGTCCATTCTGAACGAAGGTCTGAAGTACGTTGCTGCCGGCATGAACCCAATGGATCTGAAGCGCGGCATCGACAAGGCTGTTATTGAAGTGGTAGCCAAGCTGAAAGGCATGGCGACTCCCTGTGAAGACAGCAAGTCTATCGCTCAGGTAGGTACTATCTCTGCCAACTCTGACGAACTGGTTGGTCAGATCATTGCTGAAGCCATGGAAAAAGTAGGCAAAGAAGGCGTTATTACCGTTGAAGAAGGTTCCGGTCTGGAAAACGAACTGGACGTCGTAGAAGGCATGCAGTTCGACCGCGGCTACCTGTCTCCTTACTTCATCAACAACCAGGAAAGCATGACCTGTGAACTGGAGAATCCGTTCATCCTGCTGGTTGACAAGAAGATCTCCAACATTCGCGACCTGCTGCCAGTACTGGAAAATGTGGCAAAAGCAGGCAAGCCTCTGCTGATCATTGCTGAAGACGTTGAAGGCGAAGCGCTGGCGACTCTGGTAGTGAACAACATGCGCGGTATCGTTAAGGTATCTGCGGTTAAGGCACCTGGTTTTGGCGACCGCCGTAAAGCCATGCTGCAGGATATCGCTACCCTGACTGGCGCAACCGTTATCTCTGAAGAGATCGGTCTGTCCCTGGAAGGTACGAGTCTGGAAGATCTGGGTTCTGCCAAGCGCATCGCGATCACCAAGGAAGACACCACCGTTGTTGACGGTGCTGGTAACCAGGCTGACATCGTTGCCCGTGTTGAGCAGATCCGTGCCGAGATCGAAAACTCCTCTTCCGACTACGACAAAGAAAAACTGCAGGAACGCGTAGCCAAGCTGGCTGGCGGTGTTGCTGTTGTTAAGGTAGGCGCTGCTACCGAAGTCGAAATGAAAGAGAAGAAAGCCCGTGTAGAAGACGCTCTGCACGCTACCCGCGCTGCGGTTGAAGAAGGCGTTGTTGCTGGTGGTGGCGTAGCCCTGATCCGCGCCCTGTCTGCTATCGAAGTGGACGCTATCAACGCTGAGCAGAAAGCCGGTGTTGAACTGGTTCTGCGCGCTCTGGAAGGCCCAATCCGTCAGATCGCTTCCAACTCCGGTGACGAAGCTTCTGTTGTTGTTGACAAGGTACGTTCCGGCGAAGGTAACTTCGGTTACAACGCTGCAACCGGCGAATACGGCGACATGATCGAAATGGGTATTCTGGATCCGGCCAAAGTAACCCGTTCTGCTCTGCAGGCGGCTGCTTCCGTTGCTGGTCTGATGATCACCACCGAAGCCATGGTTGCTGACGAGCCTAAGGAAGAAGCACCTGCTATGCCTGATATGGGCGGCATGGGTGGTATGGGCGGCATGGGCGGCATGATGTAGTGCGACGAGAGTCGCGTAGGTAGCTGACCTAGCGGGCTACGTCCCCGAGGGTGCGAAAGCATCCTCACCCAAACCCCGCAGAAAAAACAGCATTGAAAAATCCGGTATCCGGAGCACTGTCTGGATACCGGTCTTCTCTCACGAGGAGCCTGTATCCAGGTATTGGGTGAAGACCCAATATTCCACGCCTTAGCATTTTCGCCGTAAGCCCCCTGGCTTTTAAGACACCCTCTTTAGTTGGGGGAGCAGTCACCCGAGTTGACTTTCATAACCCGAAAACCGGACAGGAAATACCCATCACGCCACGTCGTGTCGTAACATTCAGGCCCGGTCAGAAACTGAAGGCTAGGGTAGAAGCTTATGCAGGACACCGAGTTCAGGACGACTGATTCCGACATTCAGGAAGAATCAGGCCAACAGGCTGAACTGCCCGTTATTCCGGGCAAACGCTACTTTACTATTGGTGAAGTGAGTGAGTTGTGTCAGGTGAAATCTCATGTCCTGCGTTACTGGGAGCAGGAGTTCTCCAAACTGAAGCCGGTACGCCGCCGCTATTACCGCCGTCAGGATGTGTTGCTGATACGGCAGATCCGTAGTCTCCTTTACGCACAGCGATACACCATTGACGGCGCCCGTGTCCATCTCAGGGGCGAGGCTCAGAAGCAGGATTCATCCAAATACAACCAGCTGATCCTACAGATGATTGCCAAGCTGGAAGATGTGCTGGATACGCTGGATGGGATTCCCCGCTTCTGAGAGCCGTTATCAAAGTACCCGGTCCACTGTCAATAGATTATTTCTGAATCTGAAATCAGACCATATATACTGTCCGTACGCCCCAATAGCCAATAAAGAAATAATGGCAGTTGCTATTGCGATATTCACTAGTAGCTTTCGACATCTGAAACGCATTGATGTTCTCTCATGTATAGACGTTTTTATGGGCTGTCTGCACATGGGGCAATTCGGGGGTGGGCCATTAGTGAGGCATTTTTCGACCCAACGGCTTATGCATTTTTTTCCAAATTTATGACCACAATCGAGTGTATCAACCTGATTCTCAGGTATATTCTCGTGGCAGATGGCACACATTGGATTAGGTTCTGACGGTCTTAACATAGGATCAGGTTCTGACGGTCTTAACATAGGGTACTCCTTTACTATTTTATATTCCTGATAGCTGTGCTCTTTGATTACTGGTGAATGAATAAGTTCCCCTGTACCCCTTTTTAAACAAGCTTGTGAATCCAGCCGAAAGCCTTCAACGACCGGCTGGACTGGAGTGTTCATTTTTCTACCGGTTTGGAAGATGCTTTGGCAGTGGGCGAGGCGCAGATACGCCAACCGCCGTAAGAACTGGATTAGAAAGAAGTATTTCAGAAAGGTCGGTGGTCGAAGTCGAAGTTTCTGTGCAGTGTACCGTGATATAGATGGCAACGGTGTACTGGCATCTTTGGTGTACGCCAGTGATGTACCGATTAAACGGCATACAAAAATCAAGGGCGATGCTAATCCTTTTGACCTCGAGTGGGAAACCTATTTTGAGTCTTGATGGCTCAAAAAGACAAAGGAATCCCTGAAGTCTCGTGGAAAGTTGCTAAGACTATGGACTGAGCAGAAAGGGTTATGCCCTGTATGCCGTGGAAAGGTTGACAGCAGTACAGGTTGGGATGTTCATCATCTGGTCAGGAAGACAGATGGAGGAACTGATGATCGGAACAGGGCTTGAACAACAGCTCGTAATTGGGCGTGGTGAGACGTTGAAACTGGATATAGAAGATACGTCTAAGGTGACACTAGAAACAGTGGGGGGAAGCAAGATTGAATTCATCGCTACTCCCAGCACCAACCCTACCATCTCAGTAGGAGATGATATTGCCCAGCTGGATGTGAGCGTTGAGGAGTTTCTTGTGACTAGCAAAAAGCTGCTGGATTATGACTTATCAGTAAAACCTTAAGAGGCCATAAAAGTGCCTTAATGGTCTCCCAAGGGCTCTAAATCTTAGAGAGGCTTGAGCCGTATGCGGGGAAACTCGCACGTAGGGTTCTTAGGGGAGGGACTGACAGTAATGGCGGCTTTTTTCGTGAAGGGTTCTGACAACCCGCCGATTTAATACCTGTTGAAAACCTGACAGGTAAACGTCTATGCCCAGTGGTATAACTCCGGGTTCCAATGTTCCGACTCCTCCCACAACGTCTGGAGGTGGGACTGGTTCTGCTGATGCAGCAGGGGTAACGGGAAGGGTCAATGGGAACTCTGTTGCAGGAGTAGCCAGTCCGAGACGCCAGCTTGACGGTATTCCACCAAACCAGACCTCTGGCACTTCACTTCGTGAACGCTCTGCCAGCCAGCCCGGCACGCCTCCTCCCAATCAGCTATCCGGTTCACTATCCTCAGAGTCTGCCCGGGAGGGTAGTGCTGCGGAAAGCCCAAAGGAAAAACAGAAAAGAGAACTGGAAGAAGCCCGCCAAGCCAGAGAAAACAATACTCTGGAACAGCTGGAGGCTGAGCAGGAAGCCTTGCTGGCCGAAGCCGATGAAAAATACCAGAAGGTTGAGGCGCATACGGTTCTTGGCAAAGCATTTGCCGCCCTGGATAACCCGTCCGGAGCCCTCAAAGGCGTTAAAGTGATCATTCGGTTGCCGGGTGAAGACAAACCAATACGACTGATTCCTCCTGATAAGAAGGCTCTTAAGGGTCGTGATGTTGTTGCCTTGACTAAGATGGCAAAAGAGTTGCTCCAGCAATATAACAACACGGCCTTTACCGGCTTTAATGTAGGAGAGTGCAACCAGCGATTGTCGACTATTCAGGAAATGCTCAAAGATGTGGGCGGTAAGATATCTGAAAAAGGCAAGCCTGATAATGACTGGCAGAAGCAGCTGGAAGATCTGCAACACCGGCAGTCAATTATTCATGTTAAACAGCCAGCACCCGTTGAGGGTTCAGAAGATGAAATACGAGAACTAACGGTGGAAAGGCTGGGAAAGGAAGAAACAGAACAACTCATGAAAGATCTGGAAATGATCGAGCCAGAACCGACCACACTGGCAGGAAAATTTTGGAGGTTCCTCAACCATGGAAGGTAGCCGTAGCATTCCGCCTGGCACCCCACCTTCAGGCAAATCGTTGACTGAGGAGACTGTGCCGGAAGAAGAACAGCCCAATGCTGGCTCAGTTGCGCCCCCTGACGGGCGCCCGAAAATGGAAGGACTGGAGCCTGGCAAAGCGCCTAAAAAGTCCTTGCGGGAGAGGATGTCCGCAGCGCAGCCGGATGTTGCGTCAACAACAGGTATGGGCAAAACGGATTCACCTGAGGCGTTGTTAAGGCAGCGACAGGAAGTGTTGACTGCGGTTAATCATCTGGCCGTTATGAACGGGAAACTGAAAATTCTTGGCGAAGCCCTGGAGGCTCTGAAATCCCCGAATGACTCACCAAAGGGATTGGTGATTAAAGTTGAGATTGACGACAGAATGGTCTCTATTATTCCTCCTGACAAAGAAGCGTTGCGGGGGCAGGATATGGAACAGCTGTTGAGGGAGGTTAGAGAGGCAGTCAATCGCAGTTATGCCGAGTGTGCAAGAGAGGCTGGTTCTAAACCGCTGCCAGCACAGTTTCAGGAGCTGCAGCAAAAGTTTATTCAGTTAAGTCGCCAGCTTGGAAAAGAACACGCTGAAGGTGAAGTAATACAGGAGCATTTGAATCAGGCATTGAAAGCGGTACCGAAATCCATGCAGGTGGATTATTCGGGGGGAATCGTCCTGATTGAAAGAGTCATCAAACCCAAAGAGCAACCACCAGAACCAGCTACTGACCAACCCCCTCAGCCACCCCGACCACCCGGGCCAGAGGAGTAGGTTAACCAGCGAAAACAAAAAAGAGTGCTACATTTCTAGTGCCGACACAGGAGCGTAATAGATGAATTTCAGGAAACCCTTTCTGGCTGGGCTGGTGGTGGTTGCGTCAGTCGCGGGTTGTACCCATATCAATCAGGACGCTTTCAGCCAGCTGGATGCCGGTATGAGTATTGAAGATGTGGAGGGCATTCTGGGTAAACCTGAATCCTGCCGTGATCAGTTAGGGCGGCTTGAGTGTATCTGGCGGGATAAAGACCGGGAAATCCGGGTCAGTTATATTGATCAAAAAGTAGTGGTTTATAGCGCTTCAGGGTTGCAGTAAGAAAAGCTACGTTGAGTGTTTATTTTTTCTGAAAGGAATAAACGGAACCAAGCCCAAGTATTTGAGTCAGCTGGTCCAGAGCTTCCCTTGATTCTGTAAGAAGTTTTGGATCCGCTAAATCGCTCTCTTTTAACTGATCACGATAGTGGCTTTCAACCCACTGAGTCAGCTGTGAATACAGAGAATCTGTTATCAGACAGTGTGGATTAACCGCCTGCAGCTCCTGTTCGTTCAATACCACCCTTAATCTCAGGCAGGCGGGACCGCCGCCGTTGTTCATGCTTTGTCTGAGATCAAACGCCATGATCTGGTCGATGGGGTTATCGGTATTAACCAGTTCGCTGAGATAGTTTGAAACGGTCGGGTTATTTTCACATTCAGAAGGAACGACCATAATCATCTTGCCATCATCACGGCTGAGTAACTGGCTGTTAAACAGATAGGTTTGCACAGCCGTTTCTACCCGAATCCGGCTTTCGGGAACCTCTACAATCTGCAACTGGCCTGCAGTGGCTTTTTGCAGTGTTTTATACACTTCAGCCTGTTCCAGAAACGCTTTTTCATGGCAGAGCAGCAGATGCTGGTTGCCGACGGCAATTACATCGTTATGAAACACGCCACTGTCTATCACATCCGGATTCTGCTGGGCATAAACGACCGCTTCATCTTTTAACCGGTGTTGTCTTGCCACGGCTCTGGAGGCTTCCAGGGTTTGTCTTGCCGGGTAGCGCCCGGGAACAGGTCGGGTTTCATCCAGGCCGTAGCGACCAAAGACAAAAAAGGAAATGGCGGGTTGGTGGTAGTTGCTGCACAGTCTGGTGTGGTTGGCAGCCCCTTCATCACCCAGTACACCGGTACCCGGCAATGCCGGGTGATGCTGGAAATATTGTCCATCATTAAACACCGCTTTAAGAATACGGGCAGTGCTTTTGTGTTCAATGGAACGATGGAATTTGCTGACCAGATTGGCAGGCGTAAAGTGAACCTTGCCATCCTGCGTGTCGAAGCTTGCTGATACCGTTGCGGCATTAGCTGTCCACATGCTGGAAGCTGAACAGCAGGCAGACAGAAGTTCAGGTGCCTGTCTGGCTACAGCTTCCAGTACACGGGCATCGGTTCCGGCAAAACCTAAACGACGCAAAGTGTCTATATCCGGACGGGCCTGTGGTGGCAGAACGCCCTGCACAAAACCCATATCGTGCAGGGCTTTCATTTTGGCAAGCCCCTGCAATGCCGCCTGTCTGGGATTGGATGCCTGTCGTTTATGTTCAGTGGATGCAATATTCCCGGCAGACAGTCCTGCGTAGTTATGGGTTGGCCCCACCAGTCCGTCAAAATTGGCTTCTATGGCTTTCATTTCTGCTCACAACTTTTATTCGTATTATGCCAGTTATTCGAATTATTCCAGCGCTAAACCGGGGACGAGTTTTTCAGGCATGATCAATGCGTCAGCCTCAACACTGGCAACCGGATAAGCGCAGTAGTCCGCCGCAAAGTAGGCACTGGGGCGATGATTGCCGCTATCGCCGACACCGCCAAAGGGTGCAGTACCTGCTGCCCCGGTAATCGGACGGTTCCAGTTAACAATGCCAGCCCGGATATGGTTGAAAAACAGCTCATAGTCTTCCCGGCGATCACTGAACAGACCGGCAGAAAGACCGTATTGAGTGTTGTTGGCTTTTTTAATGGCATCCTTTAAGTACTGATAACGAATAACCTGTAACAGCGGGCCAAAGTACTCTTCATCAGGCAGTGCCGGAACCGTAGTGACATCAACAATGCCGGGGCTGATCAGACCTGTGCCGGGTTGCAGCTTTCTGGATTCCAGCAGTACCTTTCCTCCCAGAGACTCAAGGTGTTGCTGAGCCTGCACAATGGCTTCTGCTGTGGCTTCGGAAATAACGGCTCCCATAAACGGCTGCGGGTCACTGTTCCAGTCACCGGTTTTAAGGCTGGCTGTGGTGCGGGTCAGCATTTGTATAAACTGGTCTCCCCACTCCCCGGCAGGGACGAACAGGCGTCTGGCACAGGTACAACGCTGTCCGGTGGTGATAAAGGCAGAATGAATAGTGTCGTGTACAGCGGCGGTCATATCAGCCACTTCACAGACAATGAGCGGGTTGTTGCCACCCATCTCCAGCGCCAGGATTTTCCCGGGGTGGCCTCCAAACTGCTGGTGAAGCAGTTTGCCGGTTCGGGAGCTGCCGGTGAAAAACAGCCCGTCGAGATCTGGGTGGTTGGCAAGATAAACGCCGGTTTCCCTTTCACCCTGTATCAGGTTAATCACACCTTTTGGCAGTCCTGCCTGTTCCCATAATTTAACGGCCAGTTCTCCGGTGGCGGGTGTCAACTCACTGGGCTTGAAGACCACGGTGTTACCTGCCAGCAAGGCTGGCACGATGTGTCCGTTGGGCAGGTGTCCGGGGAAGTTATAGGGACCGAAAACAGCAACAACACCATGAGGTTTATGCCGGATAAATGTTCTGGCTCCCGCCAGACTGTTTTCAGTAATGCCGGTTCGTTCGTTATAAGCCTTGATGGAAATTTCTATCTTGCCTTTCATGGCAGCCGCTTCAGTGCGGGCTTCCCACAGAGGCTTTCCGGTTTCACGGGCGATGGTTTCAGCAATGGTGTCTGCATGCTCTTCCAGATGTTTGCCAAAAGCACGAACGATAGCAATACGCTGCTCCAGAGGTGTCATCATCCAGCCAGAAGCGGCTACTCGAGCAGCATGAACCGCCTGATCGATTTGCGGCTCACTGCTGTTGCAGCCGCTCCATACGATCTCGTTGGTGGACGGGTTGGTGGATTGAAATTCTGAACCGGAACCTTTCTGCCATTGACCATTAATGTAATCAGTCATGTCTGTCTCCTGTTAAGGTCGTCTGCCGGTTAAGGGAGCCACACGCACGGTGTCGTTCGAGTCCAGTTGCAGGGCATCGGCCTGATCCCGGGTGATATTGACAAATTCCAGCCCTTCAAAGGATACCTGCCCCAGTATACAGCGGAAATGGTTGAAGCCTGTGTTTGACAGCAGCCAGTCTGTTTCGTCGGTGGTGGTGGATTCGTGAATTCGTACTTTATATTCTCTTGAATCCCTGACGGTGCGTATATCCCTGACCCGTGCTTCCAGCAGCGGACCGGCATCGAAAATGTCAATATAGTGGGTATAATGGAAACCTTCACTTTCGAGCAGTTTCCGGGCAGGGAGTGTGTCGCTATGGGTTTCACCAATCACTGCCTGGGCATCTTCAGGCAACATGTTGGTGTAAATCGGATGCCTGGGCATCAGTTCGGCAATAAAGGTTTTTCCCTCGGCCACCTGCTGGTCGGCGGTAACGAAATCCACATTAAAAAAGTGTCTGCCTATGGCTTCCCAGAACGGAGACTCGCCATTGTCATCGCAGCTGCCCCTCATCTCGGCAATGACGTTTTCATTAAAGTGAAAGGGGTGGTTCGCCATAAACATCATGCGGGCCTTGGAAAGCAGTCGCCCATTGTTGGAGTGACGGTAGTCGGGCAACAGGAATAACGTGCAAAGCTCAGAGTAGCCGGTATGGTCGCTGCACAATGTCATGGTGGTCAGGCGGTTGTAGACATTCAGCTCTCTTGAAGCATGCACCTGGGTGTTGATTTTGAAGTTGTACCAGGGATCTGACAGCCCGATCGCAGACTCAATACCGGATACTCCGACAATCTCACCGGTTTTCTGGTCTTCCAGCATAAACAGGTACAGAGACTCTTCCAGTGCTGAAGACGCCGCAAATGATTTCAGCGCCCATTCCATTTTACGGCGAACTACATCAGGCTTTGGTTGCAAAGAAGAAAAACCCACACCAGTGTGTTTGGCAAGATGCCAAAGGGTGTCATAGTCGCAACTTTCGATCGGGCGAAAGATCATCATAGGCAACCCCCAGTGTGTGATTATTCGGCTTTGGTGTGGGTACTGGTGAATATTTTATCGGCAGAAGCCGCTACAAACCCCTGATACAAGGTTCCATCGCTGGTTGGATAGCGTTTGGCAAATTCATAGAAACAGCCGGGTATTTCCCGCCTCCCATCCGTGAAGTCAACGGTTATTTTTTTCGCCATGGTAGAGGACTGCTCCAGCAACACATCCGGCGAGCCTTTCACCAGTCCCCCGGTGTCGTTGAGAATATAGCCGTGTTTCTGCAACAGGTTATTCAGGTCAACAATATTATCCGGTTCAGACAGGTGGTTAATGGATACCGTGAAGTGGTTAGCACGATAGCCAAAGGCAGCCACCCAGGCGGCGTATTCACTTTCTGCCAGCAGTTCGTCGTAGGTTCGGGTGTCCAGTTGCCAGGGGCGTCCGGAACAGCTGAACAGGGGAGATTGTGTCGCCCCGGGAGTAATCTGGTTCACCAGGGAGGTAATATGCTTCTGCGCCTGTTCCGACAGTTCTTCAACCAGCAGCTCGCTGATAAAGACTTTTGGCAGTTCAGGATTCGGGTGCTGGAAGTGTCTGGCAAACAGTTTGCGGGCAGGAAATTCGTACTCCCCACCCTCGACATACCCATTGTCCGTGAAAGCATGGGCTATAACAGCAAGGTTGACCTCTGGCAGGTTATAGGTTCGAAGCGCAATATGATCATTAACAACTGTGCCATTGTTGCTGGATGAGCTGTTGCTGGCTGCAAACAGGTCGTGGATGCTTCGGGCATCCGGAGCCAGCTCAAGATAATCTTCCCACATGGCCTGCAGCAGGGTATGGATTGTGTTGTCCATGACAAGCCTCCTGTCTTTGGTGTAATGAGTGACAACTCAGGATCATGGAAAGGCAAGGGTAGCAGTAAGTCAGTTGTCGTTTTTTTACTGACGCAGCCATTCGTTGCCTTTGCCTTCCGCTTCATTTTTTGCCAGTGCCATCAGCAGGGCTGCACTGAGCTTCGCTCTGGGAATCAGGCTGCTGATTTTCATATATTCCTTATCGCTGTGAATATGACCTCCCTGTACTCCCAAGGTATCAATATTTGGTACGCCAAAGGAAGCCAGATTATTGCCATCGCAGCAGCCGCCAGTGGCTTTTACATCAATGGGCATACCCAGGGCCGAGCCGCACTCTTTAGCCAGCTGAAACAGTTTCTGGTTGGCAGTGGACAACACTTTTGGTTTACGGCCAAAACCACCGTGCAGTTCCAGAGTAATGCCATCGCGGCCACTGATCTGGTTAACCAGCATTTGCAGCTGATGCAGGCACCATTGTTCATCTTCAGGTTTTTCAATACGAATATTAAACCGGCAGATACAGCGATCAGGCACTATATTGGTTGGTCCGCCCCCGTGGACAAAACCGGGATTGAAAGTGACGTTTTCACGACCACCATTGAGGTCATCCATTGCCGACACGAAATCACAGAGCGCCCGGACCGCATTTCGGCCAAGGTGATGTTCACGTCCGGCATGGGCGGCTTTGCCATAACAGACAGCCGTGAAGTTGCCGCTGCCTTTACGGGCACCAGCCAGTGAACCATCGGGAAAACTGGGTTCGTAAAGCATTCCCACATGAGCTGTTTTTGCGGCTGCTTCAAACAGGGGAGCGGAACCGGGTGAGCCAATTTCTTCATCAGGATTCAGGATGATCTGCCACCCAACCTGTTCAGCCCAGGGCGACTGCTCAAACAGTTTCAGGGCATGAATCATCACCACCAGACCGCCTTTCAGGTCAGTGACGCCGGGGCCGTTGATATGGTCATCATCAATGAATTTTACCGTCTGAAACGGGTGGTCTTCGCCAAACACCGTGTCCATGTGTCCACCCAAAACAATTTGCAAAGAAGCCTCTGGCCGCTTTGAAAGAATAAGCGCGTCACCTAATGGCTGACGTATAGCGTCTCCGTGAATGTTAATGGACTGGTAATCGTTAAGGCTGACAACCCGCTGTTGCGCTTCCAGAGGCAGGGTCATTTTTTGCAGTTCAGACAGAACCCGATTCACCCCTTTTGCATTAAGACTTCCGGAGTTTATTTCCGCAAGGCTGATGGTCTGTTGAAGCATTGTGCTCTGACGATCGTCCAGTTTCTGAAGCAGAGGCAGGAAAGGATCAATAATGCCTGACATGGTATCCACTTTTGTTGTTATTGACCTCTAAAGTATACGACGATGCAGAAAATATACAGGCAAAAAAATGCCAACATGACGTTGGCATTTTCCGGCTGCGCAGGGGTGACGATGGGACGCTCGATCAGCTTTGAACTATTTTTGCCACAGCTTTCCTCAGGGCATCCATCCCCTGGCGAATGTCGTCATCAGGGATGATCAGTGACGGAGCCAGACGCAGAACATTCGGACCTGCGACCAGCAGCATTAAACCTTCTTCCGCAGCGGCAGCCAGAAACTCCTTGCCTTTACCGTGCCATTCAGGCGTCAGTTCCGCACCAATGAGCAGCCCCTTGCCCCGGATTTCAGTGAAGACACCGAACTCATCATTAATGCTTTCCAGCTCCCGACGAAACAGCTGATGTTTGCCGGATACATTGGCTAGTAACTGGTCATCATTAATCAGCGTGATCGCTGCCAGAGCCACTGAACAGGCCAGGGCATTACCGCCATAGGTGCTGCCGTGAGTGCCAAAGCCAAAACTGTTGGCGACTTCCGAGGTCGTCAGCATGGCGCCAACGGGGAAACCGCCGCCAAGAGCTTTTGCGGTGGTCAGGATGTCGGGTACAACACCCGTACTCATGTAAGCATAAAACTCACCGGTGCGTCCTACGCCGGTCTGCACTTCGTCAAACACCAGCAGGGCATTGTACTGGTCGCAGAGTTCTCTGGCGGCCTGTAGAAACTCTGGCGTTGCGGGCATGACGCCACCTTCGCCCTGAATGGGCTCCAGAACAATGGCGCAGGTTTTGTCTGAAACCGCTGCCCTTAAAGCTTCAACGTCGTTAAAGGGCAGATGGGTGACACCTTCTGGCACAGGGGCATAGCCTTCACAGTATTTGGGCTGTCCACCTACTGTGATCGCAAACAGACTACGGCCGTGAAAAGAGTGGTTGAAGGAAATAATTTCATGTTTTTCCGGGCCAGCGTGGTCGTAAGCGTACTTTCGTGCAAGCTTGAACGCGGCTTCGTTGGCTTCGGTACCTGAATTGCAGAAGAAGACTTTTTCTGCAAAGCAGACTTCGGTGAGCGCCCTGGCCAGAGCGAGTGCAGGTTCATTGGTGTAAACGTTACTGAGATGCCAGAGTTTGTCGGCCTGATCTTTCAGGACCTTTACCAGCTTCGGGTGGCAGTGTCCCAGCGCATTGACGGCAATGCCGCCAGCAAAATCAATGTACTCCCTGCCTTCCTGATCCCAGATGCGCGACCCTTTGCCACGGACGGGAACAACTTTCTGAGGTGCATAATTTGGCACCATTACTTCGTCAAAAGTTGCTCTGCTGACAGAATACTCGGTCATAGGCTGCTCTCCCGGAAACTTGTTATCTTTTTTCGATGGCTATTAAGTATTATTGCTTAAGGAGTTTACATCATCAGCAGATGCATTTGGGGGCAGAAGTGAGTTTTATTTTGCCGTTCTGAAAGGTGCGTGCGGGCATCGAAACCGGAAGGTCTGAGGTCTGTTTTACAGACCCCATGCAAAGTCATCTATTTGGTCTTGAACTTTTTGATTACCGGCTTCACTTTTGATGAGCAGGCGTTGGTCTGGTGGATAGCTGCCAGAAGAACCGGATCAATCACTTCGGGTACTACACCCCTTGGCTGTCTGGTTTCTTTAGGCATGCGTACCGTTCGATGATCATCAGTTACAAATATCATTTTTTTATCTCCCCCTGTCTCCGTAAAGAGTTTTATCAGTGGATTCGATAGTAATTAATACGTACTAACCACTAAAAACCTTTACAGTTGACCTGTGTCAGTTTTTGTTGTTTGAAAAAAGTTGCAGAACAATTCTTGTTATGTTTGTTCGCTCATTTGTTATTCACTGTTTAAAGTGTATGCAGCCGAAACGCGCCCGGCACGTTGAAAGCTATATTCATAATACTCTTATGTTATTTACAGCAGCCTTTTTAGTTCTCTCGAAGTAGACCGGCCGGAAAGAGCAAGGTGAATTAACAATAATCGTAGACCTTTTTGCCATCAACCAGAGTCATCTGTATCTGATACTGTTTATCGAGAATAGCCAGATTTGCCCGTTTACCGGCTTTAATGCTACCAATGCTCTCCTGCATACCCAGCAGGGTGGCAGGTGTCAGGGATGCCATATGAACCGCTGCCAGTGGTGCTACGCCAGCTTCGTTAACCATATTGGCAATGGCCCTGTCCAGTGTCAGAGTACTGCCCGCCAGGGCACCTGATGCGGTTCTGGCGACGCCATCCTGTACGGTGACCTTCAGCTGGCCTAACTGATAGTCTCCGTCCTGCAAACCTCCTGCACACATACAGTCCGTCACAAGAGCGATTTTTTTCTCGCCCTTGAGACGGTAAACCAGTTCCATGACAATTGGGTTAACATGCACGAGATCTGCAATCATTTCGGCGTATATGTCCTGATGATGCAGAACCGCACCAACGGTACCGGGTTCCCGGTGATGCAGACCCAGCATCTGGTTAAAGATATGGACTCCGCCAATAGCTCCGGCCTCAAAAGCCTCCTGGCACTGTTCATAACTGGCCCCCGTGTGTCCAACCATGACATTGATGCCTTTCTGGCTCAGGTAGCGGGTGGCTTCAATAGCGCCTTCAAGCTCAGGAGCCAGTGCCAGTGACTTCAATGTGCCATCTGCAGCTGCCAGCATTTCATCGAGTCGTTCAGTGGAGGGCGACAGGAAATAGCTGCCATCGTGGGCGCCCTTGAAATCTTTGGTAAAGAAAATGGCTTCGGAATAACTGCCCAGCAGTTCAGCGCCACTGACGCCCTGTTCAATGGAATGTTTTACGTTAGCTAATGCCGCCAGATTTCGTTCCCAAGTATCAGTGACCGTAGTGGCAAGAAATCCTGTGACCCCTGTTCTGGCAATGCTGGTGGAAATGGTATTCAACGATTCGTGGGTCGCATCCATCACGTCACAGCCAGAGCAGCCGTGAATATGAAGATCAACAAACCCCGGCACAATGCGGTGGTCGCCCAGGTCAATCACCTCTGCATCGGGCGCTGGCTGACAGCCGACTGCGGCGATCCTGCCATTCTCGATTTTCAGACAGCTATTGTGAATGATCCCTGTTTCCGAAAAAATCTCTTCCGCTTTGAGGTAAAACGTCGTCATAAAACCTTCCCAGCCTTTTATAATTTGCGTTGCTTGACGCATTTTACCATGTGCTGATTGTTTAAACGTCAGCGACATGTCAATGGTTCAGGAGAACGTCGATGCTGACCATTTACAGTGAACAGCAAAAGCTGCACAACCCTGCCAGAGAGTTCCTTGGGGGCGATCTGGTACCTTATCTGGAATCCCCAAAACGACTGGACTATGTTCTGGAAGCCCTTCAGGACAATAATCTGGGACGAATCGAATGGCCAGAAAGCTTTTCAACCGAGCCTATAGCCAGGGTGCATCGACCAGATTATATCGAGTTTCTGGAAACTGCCTGGCAGCGCTGGCACCAGACGTACCCGGAATCCACTCAGGCATCGCCTTACTGTTTTCCTCATCGAGGGCTCAGGCATCTGGTGCCGGAACAGATTGAAGGCGCACTGGGGTATTACTCTATGGATCTCACGGCACCCGTGGTTGAAGGGACCTGGAAAGCCATCAGGGCATCGGTGGATTGTGCTCTGACCGCTCAGAAAAGAGTACTGGATGGGGAACCGGTCGCCTTTGCCCTTTGCCGGCCACCCGGTCATCACGCATCAGAGGATTTAATGGCCGGTTACTGCTTTTTTAACAACGCAGCTATTGCTACTCAGGCTTTTCTCGATCAGGGCGCTGATAAGGTCGCCATACTGGATGTTGACTATCACCACGGCCATGGTACCCAGTCCATTTTCTATTCCCGCAACGATGTGTTTTTTGCCTCTCTTCATGCTGATCCCCGGCAGGACTATCCCCATTATCTTGGTCACGAGGACGAAACCGGCGATGGTGCGGGGCTGGGTTTCAATATGAACCTGCCGCTGCCACTGCATGCCACAGGCTGGACGGAATACCGCAGGGCTCTGGAAGTCGCTCTTGGACGAATCGGTGGGTTTCAACCGGACTATCTGGTGGTTTCCCTGGGGCTCGATACCTATGAACGGGACCCGATCTCTTTCTTCAACATCAATACCCCGGATTTTGTGGAGCTGGGACGTTGTCTGGCCGCTCTGAAAAAGCCCACCCTGTTTGTTTTTGAAGGAGGCTATGCCCTGGAAGCTCTGGGTAATAATACTGTGGCAGTACTGGAAGGATTTTCCGCTTTCTGACGGGTACTCTCTGATGGATGGTTTGTGGCCGTTTTCTCAGCCTACAACTTTTGTCTATATAGAAAAGGCTGAGAACTGTCGATAGAACCCATGCAATTCTCCTAATTCACTGGAACACGTTTATGAGACAGGATATACCACCAAAAGACAGGGCTGAATGGGCGGAGTTGGTACAGGGTCAGCACAAAATGGACAAATTTGTTCTTCAGTTACAGGTCGATAAAGTTCAAAAAGGCATAAAATCTGGCGATATCACACAGGAAGAAGCCATAGATTACCTTTACGAGTATTTTGCCAAATACCCCAAAGGCTTTGTCAGTGACCTGAAAGCTGTGTTCAAAACATGGTGAACACCTTTTTAAAATGGACCTGATATAAAAACGAGCCTGAAGAGTAGACAGGAC
The DNA here is from genome assembly GCF_040549045.1 of Endozoicomonas sp. NE40. Lineage (NCBI taxonomy): Bacteria > Pseudomonadati > Pseudomonadota > Gammaproteobacteria > Oceanospirillales > Endozoicomonadaceae > Endozoicomonas > Endozoicomonas lisbonensis. The sequence continues at coordinate 3,460,285 of NZ_JBEWTB010000002.1, forward strand.
TAAAGGATAAAAGGATTTGTCATGAAAAAGTTACAGAGTGTCAAAGAGGTCATCCAGCTGATTGAAGCGGGTAAAGTGTTATCGCTGGCCGGGGACGAACGGGTGTTGTCACAGCTGCCAGAAGGTAACTGGGTCGCTGGATCAACGCCCTATTTTATGGGAGAAAGCCAGGGCGAGTTTTCACAGGAAAAAGTGTACGTCGATGAAATTTCAGATGACGCCACTCAACACAAAATCATAACATATGATAAACAGTCGCTGCCCTCCTTTACCCGTGACCGTTTCGATAATGGTTATACCATACTGGTGATACCTGCTTTCTCGGAGGTTCATTCAGACTTTGCCCTGCATGCAGACGGTTATGACTTCCTGTACGACAACCCCGTGCTGGGCTGGGTATCCGGTATTGACCTTAACTCCAGTGATACACCCAAGGTATACGATGGTTCTACAGGTACTGAGCTGACCGACGGGGTGGTGGCGCTGCATGTTGAGCTGCCCACTAACAAAATGCCCCAGCTGGAGATCATTAACATTCACACACCGGATCCGGACAGCCCGGTGATTGAGTTTGATACTGATGCTTTCGAGGCAGGAGACTGTCTGGTAAATGGGGAAAAGGTGAATTTTGCCGAATATGTTACGGCTCACAGTATTGATACCAAGGTACCGCTAACCAGTAATTACTCCGGTGCGATTATCAATACCTGTATCAAAGAGGTAAACACGGATGATGGTAAGGTGTCCTTCTATGCTCCGGTGTTCGCGGGAAGGCGGTATCGCTTTGCCAGACCTCTGGCTGACTATGCCACAGAGTTTGCAAACAGCCTGCCACAGGAAAACACGGATATGCAGTTCTCCTGTAACTGTATCCTGAACTTCCTTTATGGCGAGCTGGAAGGCAAGCGGGCAGGTTTCCCGGGTCCCATTACGTTTGGAGAGATCGGGTACCGTCTGTTAAACCAGACCATGACCTACCTTAAAGTGGTTGATCTGGACGACTGAATAGCTGAATTAATAGCTGACTGAAAACAACAATGGGGAGCTTCAGCTCCCCATTGTTGTTTTCAGGGTTGTTTAAAAACCATCAGACGAACGGTTAGTCCAGCGCCCTCCTTCCCAGCAGGGAATAAAGTACAGGCACAACAAACAGTGTCAGCAGTGTTGATACCAGCAGACCGCCAATAATACTGGCCCCCATGGGCGCCCACATCATGGAACCGGAAAGGGTCAGTGGCAGCAGGCCGCCAATGGTGGTCATGGTGGTTAGCAGAATCGGCAATAACCGTACCTGCCCGGCTTCAATAATGGCTTCTTTTATCTCCATGCCTTTTCTGCGCAGCTGATTACTGTAATCTACCAGTATGATGGAATTGTTGACGACAATACCCACCAGTGAAGTCAACCCGATAAAGGCAGTAAAGGAGAAGGTAAAACCGGCAAACCACAGTGCCAGAATCATGCCCGTCACGGCAAAAGGAATGGCTGTAAAAATCACCAGCGGCTGACTGAACGAGTTGAACTGTAACACCAGTATCGCAAAAATGCCCAGCAAGGCAATCAGCAGCACTTTAGCCATACCGGCAAACGACTCTTCCCGCTGCTCCTGTTCACCGCCTACCTGATAAGTCACGCCATCCGGCCACTGGTACTGATCCAGTTTTGCCCGAATGGCATTGGTCACGGTTTCTGCCTGATAACCGGCTTTCAGGTCAGCGGTTATTCTTGCCATACGTTCTGTCAGATGATGCTGAAAACGAGGCAGGGCATCCTGCATTTCCAGCTTAACCAGTTGTTTGACCGGAACCAGATGGCCGCTGGTGGACTTCACCATCATGCGGTCAAAGTCTTCCAGTTGGGGTTCATTACCAGACGACTGACCTTTAACAACAATCGGGTAATTCTCTCCCGAGTGGTCACGGAACTGGCTGACAGGTACCCCGACAAGACTGGCTCGAATAACCTGGTCAATAGAGCTGATGGCGACCCCGTACATGGCGGCTTTATCTCGGTTAATGGTGACATTCAGGTCAACCTTGGGGTTGTCCAGGGGATTATCGACATTCACCGTTCCGGGTGTGGTAGCAATGATCTGCTCAATATCCCTGGATACCGCCAGAACCTGGTTCAGATCGTCCCCCATAATCCGGAAGGCAACAGAGGCTTCATAAGGGGGACCCTGTAACAGTTCCTTAACCACCACTCGCGCCCCAACAATACGGCTGAAGTCGTCTCTAAGGGACTCAACAAAAGGTTCTACCTCACTGAGCCGACCGGTATTCAGATTAATAACCACCTGGGCATAGTTGGGTACCTGACGTTTAGGGAAAATGTTGTAGTAGATTCTGGGGTTATCTTTACCAATGTTGCTGACCACGGAACGTACCAGTGGGTAGTCTTTGACAATACCTTCAACCTGTCGTACGGCATTGTCTGTTTGCTGAAAACTGGAACCTTCGGGCAGTTCAACATTGACCAGCAGCATCGGCTTTTCAGCCTTGGGAAACATACTGACACCCAGTGTGCCTGCCAGCATAATGGAGCCAGCCAGGGTCATGACGGCTATTATCAGGATCAGCACCGGATAACGAAGGGCGCCACTGAGCAGCGCTTTATAGGGGCCGTAAGTAAATGCCTGCAGACCCCTTAACAGTAATGGCGGTTTGCTGTCCTGTCCTTTCAGCATAACGCTGGCGAGCAGTGGCGACAGGCTCAGGGCAATAATCAGGGAAGCCAGCAGGGTCAGAATAACGGTGACCGGCATGGATCTCATGAATATGCCAGCGCCAGTCTGCAACAGCATAATCGGCAGAAAAGCCAGAATGGTGGTCAGGGTTCCGCTGATGACTGCCCAGCCGACCTGACTGGCCCCCCGGGCAGCGGCTTCCATCGGCGCATAGCCTTTGCGCAGGAAGCGGTGAACGTTTTCTGTCACCACAATGGCATTATCAACCAGAAGCCCCAGTGCGATCACCAGTCCGGCAATCGACATCTGCTGCAGGCCATAGCCAGCGAGGTCTACCCAACCCAAGCCAATAAACACTGACAGGGGAATGGCAAGAATAATGACAACCGCCGACCGGGCGCCCAGAAACAGGACGGTGAGCAACCCGACCAGTATCAGACCCTGAACCAGACTGTTGAAAAACTGGGAGACACGATCGTGTACCGACTCACTCTGGTCGTGGGCAATACCAATGGCAACGTCTGCAGGTAACTCCTGCCCAAAATCATCCAGCGTCTGTTTGATAGCGTCCATGACGGTGAAGATATTGCTGCCCTTGCGCTGGACAACGGTGACAAAAATGGACCGGGTTCCCTGAAATCGTGCCTGATAGGTAGGCAGAGCATCGGTGAAGACGATATCGGCAATATCTTTAACAAACACGACTCTCCCCGGAGTAGAGACCACGGCCGTTCTTTCAACGGCTTCAATATCTTTGAAGTCACCACTGGTTCGTACCGTAAAACGGCGTTTGCCTGCCAGAACATGACCGCCGGGAAGGTTGACTCCGGACGCCTGTATAGCGGCAATCAGGTCTTCAACCCCAATGCCCAGTTCCTGCATCCGGGCAAGGTCTGCCTGAACCTGCAGTTGCTGTTCGGGATAAGCTTCTGTTGTCGCTTTTTTGATACCGGGAATCCGTTCAATGCGCTTTTCCAGTTTTTCTCCCAGCAGTCGCAATGTGTTATAGCTCCGGGATTCAGACATCAGGGCAATCTGGATAATGCTGACATCAATCGGAGAGATACGGTCAATGGCCAGCACCGGAATATCTTCCGGCAGCTGGTCGCGTATTTTGGCAATTTCGGCTACCACATCGTCATACTGTTCCTGAGGGTCAGTGCCGTAGAGGAACTCGACCTGAATCACCGCCAGACCATCTTCGATATCACTCTTTAAAATTCTTATGTCGTCTAACTCCTTGATGGCTTCCTCGATAGGGTCAACAATCAGCTTCTCCATATCCAGTGGGTTGGTACCGGGATAGACGACACGTACCATCGTTGCCGGAAATTCAAACTGGGGATCTTCAGAGCGGGGCATGGTCATCAATGACACAATACCCAGTGCTACCAGCAATAACATGACCACCAGGGTAAAGCGCCGGTTCTGAATCGCAATGGCTGGGAGTTTCATGGTGGTTACTCCTGAAGACCGTAAGCAGCAGCCTCGGAAACAATGACGGTATCGCCATCCAGAAGAAAACCGGCACCGGAACTGATAACGGCTTCGCCTTCCTCCAGACCTGAATCACTGGCAATGAAACCTGATTCCATAAAGTTCAGATTGATATTTCTCAGGGTCACCGACTGATCACCGGGTTTGTAGACAAACACCTCTGCCGAAGAGCGGCTGGCATTAACGACAGACTCAACAGGAATCAGTGCCAGCATCTGCTGTCTGGAGGGAGTAAGGGTAACCTTGCCCACAAAGCCTGAACGCAACTTGCTGGTGGTTTCGGGGAAGGCGATCTCTACCTGAAAGGTGCCTGTGCGTTCATCAGCCAGTGCCGCAAGGCGGGTAACCTGTCCGGTAAAGGTCTGTCCGGGCCAGGCATCAAACTGAATCAGTGCCTTGTCGTTTTTCTTAACCCTGACAATTTCTTCATCGGTCAGGCCGGTTTTAAGCACCCAGCCCCGGGCCGTGTCTGCCACCACCAGTACAGGTTGATTGGGTGTTACCAGTTCGTTTTCTTCTACATGACGCCGTAATACAAGACCCTGTGACGGAGCATCAATGCGAGAGTACCTCTGGTTAAACAGGGTGATACGCAGCCGGCTTCTGGCAACCTCCAGCTCGGTTTCTGCAGACTGGAGCTGATCCAGCGACACCACATTGTTCTTGTGCAGTTTGCTGATGCGCTCCAGGTTGCGTTTTGCCAGGTCCAGCCTTGCCCTGGCTTCATCGACCTGTGCGTTAACCTCTTCCATGGTCAGGCTGGCGAGCAACTGCCCGGTCTGCACCCGATCGCCTTCATCAACCAACAGTTGTGCCACGGGGCCTGCTGTTTTAAACGACAGAGTTTGCTGGGATTTATAAGCGAGAATGCCGCTGGTTCTTATTGGGCGCGAGTATTGCTGGTATTGAACGGTTTCAGTCGTCACGCTGACCGGTGGTTTACCTGATTCAGGGCTGGCAAAGGCGGGCAATGGCATCGTGCTGTAAAAAACGCTGTAAACAATGCAGTAAAGAGCCAGGGTCACAAGCCCGGGGCAGTGGCGGGAAGCAGGCATGAAAGTTTGTCCGATATAGTCTTTATTGTGGGCTTAATGCTAAAAGAGTAATGTGTTCGGTGTCAACAATGTTGACAATGAATACATTTGTGCAAAACTCTATAGCCAGTACGAGCGATCATCAGGTTAATTATGTCCCGATATCACCATGGAAATCTCCGGCAGGTATTGCTGACTGAAGCCCGGCGGCAACTGCATGAGTCGGGTGCCGATAAACTGAGCCTGCGGGCCCTGGCAAGGGCTGTTGGTGTTTCCCAGACTGCCCCTTACCGGCACTTTGCTGACAAGGAAGCCTTGCTGGTGTCGTTGATGACCGATGGTTTTTCAGAACTGGATAAGCATGTCTGCAAAGCGGAGCAGGCATCCGCTAACGTTGATGACGAGCTGGTGAATGCCGGGCTGGCTTTTGTTGAGTTTGCTTCCAGCAATCCTGAGTTGTACAAGCTGATGTTCGGGCCGTTGCTTGCCAGAAAAGAGATCTGTCCGCAGCTGAAAACGATGGCTTTGAACAGTCTGGGGCGGTTGCAGGGCATTATCAGCCGTAAACTGCAAAGTGCCGACCAGGAACTGATCTGGCAAACCACCCTGAATGCTACTGCTCTGGTACATGGTCATGCCCGGATGTGCATTAACGGAATGCCCGCCTGTAATCCGGTAACTGGTAAACCTATTGATTTACGCAGGGCTTTAAAGGCATTTGCCGATGGCATTAATGCCTGCAACGAACTCCTTTGAAATCACCGAAACATTGATGACTTTGGTAATGTCCGGTCTTGCCGATAGTTGAAGCTAACACATAGTGTTACTTACGCAGTTTCATTCACGCAGCTTCACTCGGAATTCTGACAATGGTTAAAGGGCTGACTGCTTCTTTTTTGACAACAGCCGTCACGATTGTTGTGCTGTTCAGCCTGCCGGGCTGTTCAAAGGTTGAACCGGCGGCGTATGAAGATGGCGAAAAATGGCCGGGTGGAAAAACATCCGTGACCGTTTCGGGTAAAAGTTCATTCTCCCGTGCTTCTGCCAATATGGCAGCCAACCGAAGGCTCGATTTCAGTGTGGGTGACAGCTTCTTCAAAAGTGACTGGGTGCCTGCTCCACAGCCTGACTCATTTCGTGACGGGCTGGGTCCTCTGTTTAACACCCGCTCCTGTGAAGGTTGTCACATTCTTGATGGCCGGGGGCATTCCCCTGACGATGGCGAACTCAATGAAGGTGGGTTGCTGATCAGAATCAGTGTGCCAGCTACTACTCAGAAAGATAAGGAGCAGCTGACCCGCAGTGGAGTGGTTCCACATCCGGTTTACGGTGACCAGATTCAGGATTTTTCTCTGGGAGGGGTTAAGCACGAGGCTAAAGTCCGGGTTCGTTACGAATATTCAACCATCCGCTTTTCTGATGGGGAGAGTGTTCAGATTCGCAAGCCGGTCATTTCGCTGGAAGGTTTAAACTATGGCCCCCTGCCGGACAATTTGATGATGTCGCCTCGTATTGCGTCACCCATGATCGGGCTGGGATTGCTGGAAGCCATATCAGATTCGCAGATTCTGGCGAATGAAGACCCGGATGATCGTGACGGGGATGGTATTTCCGGTCGTGGTAACCGGGTCTGGGATATTCAAAATAAAAAAACGGCACTTGGACGTTTTGGCTGGAAAGCTGGTCAGCCTAATATGACCCAGCAGAGTGCCGGGGCGTTCAATGGGGATATGGGCATTACTTCCAGCCTGTTTCCTGATGACAACTGCACGGAAAGCCAGGTTTCCTGTAAAGAGGCGACACCGGAAGAAGATCCGGATGTTTCTGATTCCATACTTGAAAAAGTGGTGTTTTACAGTCGTAACCTCGCCGTTCCCATGCGACTGGATTCCAAAGACCCGGAAGTGCTGAAAGGGAAGGCACTGTTTGCTAAAGCCCGCTGTACGGGATGCCATATTCCCAACTTTACAACCCTTAAGGTTAAAAATTATCCGGAACAGTCAGAGCAGAATATCTGGCCATATACGGATTTGCTGCTGCACGATATGGGTGAAGAGCTGGCAGATAATCGTCCTGAGTTTCTTGCTTCGGGTCGTGAGTGGCGAACGCCGCCGCTGTGGGGGATTGGCAAAACCAGAATGGTCAACCCGAAAGGCACGTTTCTGCATGACGGGCGCGCCCGCACCATTATGGAAGCGATTCTCTGGCATGGTGGTGAGGCAGAGGCTGCAAAGCAGGCCGTTATGGATATGAATAAAGAGCAGCGAACCGCGCTGGTCAGATTTGTGAACTCTTTGTAATTGAGACGGGGGAAGCACCGGCCTGTGCATGATCCTGTTCGCATAAGAGTTTCTTACAGGATTGTTCAGGAATATTTATTTTTCTTATTAGCTATTCAGCCCCATACTGCCTGCCTTCTGAAGTTTCGTTAAGTAAATAAACGTTATGGGTTCTCTACATGAGCGCTTTTCGGCATCTGGCGGAAGTTTCCACAGGGTAGCCCAAAGCCTGTTTTTCCTGATGAGTCTGCTGTGCCTGTTTACTGGTATTTCATCGGCCATTGCTCTGATGCTGGGTATTATTCTGGCTGTTACATTAGGCAACCCCTGTTTAGAGATGGCGCAGAAAGCGATAAGTGTCCTGCTGAGATTGTCAGTGATTGGCCTGGGCTTTGGCATGAGTGTTCAACAGGCTATAGATGCCAGCCAGAACGGCTTTCTGCTGACCGTAACCTCTATCGTCTTTACTCTGGTTCTGGGGGCGTTGACGGCTACCAGAATGGGGCTTACCCGTCATGCCGGACAGTTGATTTCCAGTGGAACGGCCATTTGTGGCGGCAGCGCAATCGCTGCGGTGGCTCCGGTTATCAAAGCTTCTCCCCGTGATATCTCGGTTGCGCTGGGTGTTGTGTTCATTCTGAACTCGGTAGCGCTGATTGTATTTCCACCGGTGGGACACTGGCTCTCAATGACACAGGAACAGTTTGGACTCTGGTCAGCGATTGCTATTCATGATACCAGCTCTGTGGTCGGTGCCAGTGCCAGTTATGGCCCGGAAGCCCTGGCGATTGCCACTACCGTTAAGCTGGGGCGGGCGCTGTGGATCATCCCTCTGTCTCTGCTGATGGCAGTTATCTCGGGGGGAAATGTCAGGAAAATCAGTATTCCCTGGTTTATCGGGTTGTTTATTCTTGCGATGCTGGCTAACAGCTTTATCCCCGGAGTCGAAATGTTCAGCGATGATATTGTTGAGTGGTCAAAGAGAGGGCTGGTGTTAACTCTCTTCCTGATCGGTTCAACCATGACCCGTGATCTGTTGAGGAGTGTTGGCTTTATGCCAATGGCTTACGGAATTTTCCTGTGGGTGGCCATTGCGTTGTCTTCACTGGGGCTGATCATGTACTAAGCGTTACTGTCAGGGGTGCCGTTATTTTATTCCGATGGCCCCCTCCTGCCTTCTCGTCCCTTCCGCTTTAAGTTAGACTCTCGTACACGTGTGGTGACAGGACATTATAAATAAGCCATGCGCCTGTAAGGGTAGAAGAATAAAAAACGTGGGGGACTTATGCGCAAACTGCTCCTTTCTCTGGCAGCTTTGATCTTACCGTTGTTGTCTGTTTCGGTGAGCGCGAACAATTATTCCGTTGGTACGGGTGGGCAAAGTGGAATTTACTATCCGTTTGGAGGCGCCCTGGCCAAAGTCTGGTCCGATAATATCGAGGGTATAAACGTTAAGGCAGAAGTGACAGCGGCTTCTGTTGAAAACACGATTAAAGTGGTACGGGGCGACATGCTTGCCGGTCTGGCAATGGGAAATGTTGTTCTGGATGCCTATAAGGGTGAAGGCAAGTTTCCGGCAAAAATGCCTGTGAATGTGCTGTTTGCCCTCTATCCCAACCTGGTGCATGCGGTGACGACTGCAAAAACGGATATCCAGTCCCTGTCCGACCTGAAGGGTAAGCGGGTTTCACTGGGAGCCCCCGGTTTCTGGTACTGCTGTAACATCTGCGGCACTGCTGGAGTCCCTGGGTGTGGAAGTGAATGCGGTTTACCTGAATTTCTCTGAAACCACTAATGCCCTTGCCAATGGGCAGATTGATGCCGGATTTATTGTGGGTGGGCAGGGCGTTGGCGCTGTGACTCAGCTGGCACTGACCCACGACATTCGTATTCTTGATATTTCTGCACAGGAACAGGCGACCTTCAAATCGAAGTACCCTGCTTACAGCAGCTATACCATTCCTGAAGGGGTTTATAACAAGGTCGATGCCGTTAACACCCTGAGTGTCTGGAATGTGATTGTTGTTAAGGCAGACCTTCCCGAAGACATGGCTTATGAACTGACCCGCACCGCTTTTGAGAATATTGATCAGGTACGAAAAGTGGTTAAAGCCGCTGACGCCACTACTCATGCCAATGCAGGTAGCCTCAATGGCGTGCCACTGCATCCCGGCGCTCTCAGGTATCTGAAAACAGCTCAGTAGACAGTTATTGAAAAAGGGTAGGTAGCCCGGCAGAAGACTCGTGGAAGGAGGAAGTCATGACGAAGTCGATTATTAAACGGTCAGGCTATCTGGTGTTGGTACTGGCGGTTTTGCTGTCGGGCTTTCAGATATGGCAGGGCATTACTTCAACCATCTCAGCCACCTATTTCCGGCCAGCTCATCTGAGCTGGGTGATGGTGCTGATCTTCCTGCACTTCCCTGTTGTCAGAAACGAGCAACACCGGCTTTATGTCCCGGGACGTTTATTTGATCTGGGACTGGCGGTTGCTGCAGTCGTTTCCGGCTACTTAATCGTCAGTTTTGACTACAACGATATCAATTATCTGCTGTATGGGCTGAGTACTCCCAACCTTATAGCAGGTGTCGTCTGCCTGGCGCTGCTGCTGGAAGCCTGTCGTCGCACAGTTGGCTGGGTGATGGTGGCTATTGCCGGACTGTTTCTTGCCTACAGTGCGTTTGGCAGCTTTTTGCCGGGAACTCTGGCGACCAAGGCTTACAGTTTGCAGGAACTGATACAGTTTCAGATGTATTCCAGTAATGGCGTCTTTGGCTCAGCGCTGGGTATAGCGGCAACCACTGTTTTTATCTTTGTTTTGTTTGGCGCTTTTCTGGAGGTCACCGGGGCAGGTAAATTCTTTATCGACCTGGCGTTTGCCATTGCGGGGAAGTATCGGGGAGGACCTGCTAAAGCGGCTGTTATTGCTTCGGCCGGACTCGGTTCTATTTCCGGTTCAGCCATTGCCAATACGGTGACAACCGGTTCCATCACCATCCCTATGATGAAAAAGCTGGGTTATAAACCGGAACAGGCGGCAGGCATCGAAGCCGCTGCCTCGACGGGTGGACAGATCATGCCGCCAATTATGGGTGCCGGGGCGTTTGTCATGGCTCAGTTTACCGGTGTGCCATACAGCGACATTATGATTGCTTCTATCGCACCGGCGTTTTTGTACTTTTTCTGTACGCTGTTATACGTCCATATTATGGCATGCAAGCTGGGATTAAGTTCTGCGCAGAGAACGGAAGCGATCTGGGATGTGATGAAGCATGGTGCTCATTTCCTTTTACCACTGTTGTTAATCACGGTGCTCCTATTAATGGCATTTTCACCACTGCTGGTGGGGGTTATCGGTTGTGGTGCCATTCTGGTAACGGCAGGGTTACGTAACCATAGTCGTATAGGAATACAGAAAATCATTCTCGGCATGAAAAACGGTGCGTTGCTGGCGTTGCCAATATCAGCCGCCTGTGGTGCTGCGGGCATTATTGTCGGGGTCGTGGGGCAGACTGGTATTGGGTTGCAGTTTACCCAGTTTGTGATGACACTTTCCGGTGGCTATATGTTTACCGCCCTCCTATTAATCAGCCTGGTGGCGCTGGTGCTGGGAATGGGACTGCCAGTGACTGCCGCGTACATTGTTCTGGCCGTGATGGCTGTGCCATTGCTGGGTGACTTTGGCTTGCCGCTGCTGACCGCTCACCTGCTGGTGTTCTGGTTATCCCAGACATCAAACGTTACCCCGCCTATTGCCCTGGCCGCGTTTGCCGGTGCTGGCGTGGCGGACGCTAACCCGATCAGGGCTTCGGTTGAGGCATTTAAGCTGGCTGCTGGCCTGTTTGTGATTCCCATTATGATGGCGTATTCAGGTCTGATCAATACAGAGGGTAATGCCTTTGGGTTTGTTGTTGGGGTAGTGCAAACACTGGCCATTATCGTCGCTATGGCGATGGCCGTTGAAGGTTATCTGCTAAGGGCGCTTTCGCTGGTTGAGCGAATTCTGTGTGGCCTTAGCCTGCCGTTATTGCTGTTTAATCCGTCAGGCTTCGGGCTTCTTGGGCTAATGGTTGTTGTTGCTGTGATTATTCTGCAATGGCACCGGCGGGCAGCGTTTCCGGCAGAGGAAGCCTGAATGCTACGCCAGCGTTTTCAGACGGAACGGGACTGAAAAGCAAACTATCCAAAGATATAGAGACCTTCCAGTTTTTTTATAAGAAGCTCAAGGACAGGGTTGACAGCCCCTCTCCACAACGAAAAGCTTCTGTTCATTCTGATTTTGTCCTGAGGCGGAATCTCCAGATGATCGAGGTCATCAAAGCCCAATGCTCTTCGAATTTCCCGGATATCTTCGAGGGCTGTAAAATGCTGTTTTTCCACATTTTCCGGAGCAGGATAAAAGCCAAACTGACAATAAAAGCCCAGAGATTCCAAAACCGGATACTGTATGTACAGGTGCACTCCGCCATTGATCTGAACCTCACGAGCTACGATAAACATCAGCATAGCGCCAAGAGAAATATTACGGTACTCATCTTCGGTACGAATGTACGTCACTGAAAAATGACTGTTACTATCAAGCGGGCCTAGAGCTAAATGACTGTCGAATTCGGAAGCTGCCTTTACATGGCCAGCTTCCGATTTTTGGCCATCAGCGTTTTGATGATAAAGGGCTAATATCAGACGCTCAGAAGTGGAATACCGTTCCAGTATAAAAGTCCGACCTGATAAAATATGCTTGAAACTGGTGCCGGCAGGGACTCCCACTTGATGAAACGGCATGTTTTACCTCTTTAGCTACGTGCACTTTACCTATATTTAGCGTCAGGCTCTAAAACAGGAAAATGTATAAGCAGCCACTGTTGTGTACACATCTGCGGATAACCCATTTATGAAGCGGCTGCCTGTCGGGCAAGTTCAATTTCATGACGAACAGCTTCCAGGGCTGTCCGGAAACTGTCGTCAAATCCGTTTAATGCGTCAATAAACTCAGGCATCATGCTGGTGATGGTTTCACCGGAAATATCTGGCAGGGTTTCCGGCAAGCTACTCAATGCCTGATTCATTCTGCCTTCTGCCTGAATGATAATAGACTTCAGTCGTTCAAATTCACGACCCTGGTTGCTCAGGTCAGGTTTTCGACCTGAACGGGACAGAGTTAACTGGTCGTAAAGTTCCTGCAGTTTAATGTCCTGGGAAACCATCATCCCTTCAACCTGTTTTAAACCTTTCACAACGTTTTCTGAGCTGGAATTGCCTACGGGAGCTACAGCAACCTGCTTTGTTTCATTGTCGGCATCAATGGCTGCCAGTTCTGGCTGTTTGCCCAGTGCCATATCCGGACGGTGAGGGTGAATGGCGGCAATCGTGTCCAGCAGCTCTTTGATAACACCAAAGTTGAATTGCAGCATCTCCTCAAATTGACTACGGGCAGAGGCAAAGGTTTGCGTGAGTTCTTCTTCAACCTTGTCCTGTAATCCGGGAGCTACCTGTGTATCCTGCCCGGGGTCAGCAGGTTTGGGGCGATCATTGATATTTTCTATAGACATTGGAAATCCTTTTCTGACGTTAAAGAACATTTCCTAAGTTTAGTTGTTCATTCCATTAACCGGTCATTAAAGCCTTCATAGCCACTATGTATATTATTTGCCGGTACCATATGAGTATTCCTGAGCCGTCTGGCCACTAGCTGCTTCAACAACTCGGTGGTGGGGGTACATCACACCAAAAGCCACTCTTCAGTAAATTCAACTCTGCCTAAAGGAATAAATTGCCCATGATGCAGCATTCTACAAAATAATTCTGACGGAATAAGCCTTACACGATCTGTTCCAAATATTTTTAATGGATCATCAAATAGACGGTAATAAGCCAGCTCTATTGCTGCCCATATATAAATAAATGCAACAAACTCAGAGCAAAAGAAATTAACCCTGTTTGTTTTGATTAAACTTTCTGTTTCATTTATAAGTCTGCTTTCTAATCTCTTAAGCCTTTCATTTGTTATAGATGGACCTCTTTTTTGGAAGATAAATGAATTGATAGCTTTTCTGATGCCGTAAGATGTGCTTCTTGATGTAGCCCAGCAGGAATGAATCGTTAAAGCTTTTCGGTAAGCCTTTTCGGATAATTTCTTATTAACACACCTGACAACTAAATATTCTTTTCCACCATGAGTTTTAAAACTGGGATCTGGTGTATAAGCTACGCCAGCTCCTCGAAATCGCATAATTTCAAATATTCCGCGTGTCTCATCATATTCAAAAAGTCCATCTTGACCCATAGAAAAAGCTACGTGGGTTATTTTGCAGGGATCTTGTGAGTAAAGATCCGATGTTTTTCTTCTATGTCCTGAAAAATTAAGCCATAGCGGAATTGGAGAAAAAAAGCTTATACTTTTGGCTATGACCCCGGATGTATGATTTATTATTTTAAATAACACATCGCCCTCTTCTAATTGTGAAGAATCTATTTTTCGTTGAAACTCGTTCATAAGCAAAGCTCCTGAAACGTTCTGTTGACCAGCAATCCTCGAATATTAAACAACAGTGTAATTTTATATCCCATAATTAAATTTCTACGGGCATATTCCCCGGAGCAAGCTCCGGGGAGCAGATTTGCACTACCCTCTGGCAATAGAACCCTTATTAAGTCCTTCATAGGCTGTTACCTGAAGGTCAGAATTGTCCGGTAATGCTTTACTTATTTCAGCAGCAATATGCTGTGCCAGTAGTTCTACAGTGGTGTCTGTGTCGATCAGGTAGCAGAGGTGTTCAGCAATGGTCAGTTCGAAATACCCCTGATCAGAGGTGTAGCCAAAGCGATTGTAACGATGTCCATTCTGTTCAAAGCAATCAAGAAGGTCTTCTGTTGTTGCAATATAGATATCATGCCATTTTTTTGCCCAGCCCTTTTCAAGGAGCTGATCTCGTTCTCCATTGACATGAATTTGAATGGCGGATCGGTGACCATGAGCAATTCGCTGGCAATCACCCAGATGTTTTTTCAGGCCGTGGCTGTAATGGTAATAAGCACCTTCAATGGATTCACTATAGAGCCTGAGTTTAACGTTTTTGACGTTATCAGGCAGTTCTGACAGGAGCGCTTTTTCCAGAATGGGGGTCAATACGTCAGTCGTTATTTGTTCGGCGTCAACCAGCAGCATGGCCTGTGCGGGTGCCTTGCAGTTTATTGTACCGACAGCCGACGAGTCCATGGTGACATCCAGGCGGTCTCCGGTTGAATTGACCTGAATGGATGAATGGGCAACAGGTACCAGCAGGCGGTGGTCTGCCAGAAAGTCCAGAGAGGCTTTGACCTGTTTCTTTACATGCCCGAAATCAAACACCATTCCCTGCTCATCAAGGTCACCGTATAAAACCACATCGGCCAGCCAGGTTTCTCCTACAACACCCCGCTCAGGGGAGAGAAAACTGAAATCAAGAGTGGTGAGCTGGTTTACAAACAGGGCGGTCATAAAGGATTTCTTTGTTGATCAGATGTCAGATAATGAGACTGAAGTTTAAACCATCTTGCTGATTCTTTCAGGGAGGGGGGAGAAATTTCACATTTCGGGCTATTTCTCATTATTATTGGCTCGCCAAACTATTTATAAGTGTTTTCTGGTTATAAGTGCTATCTGGCACTGTCAAAGCCAGTCAGTTCAGGAGTTAATTTTGCACCACCTTCTCAGTTCCGGGGACCTTGAATTTGAATCCAGACATATCTGGCACCCCTACAATTCGACCAACAGCTCTGTTCCTGTTTTCCCGGTTACCGGAGCGGATGGCGTCAGACTGACATTAAATGATGGCAGGGAAGTCATTGACGGAATGTCATCCTGGTGGTGTATGGCACACGGTTACAACCACCCACACATGAATCAGGCCATGAAAGCACAGATTGATACGTTCTCTCATGTCATGTTTGGTGGTTTGACCCATAAGCCTGCCATTGACCTTGCCCGGAAGCTGGTAGATATGACACCTGAACCCATCCAGACCGTTTTCTTTGCGGACTCAGGTTCGGTGTCTGTGGAAGTGGCGATTAAAATGGCGGTGCAATACTGGGTTGTCCAGGGCTATACCCGTAAAACAAAGATGCTGACATTCCGTGGCGGTTATTACGGTGACACCACTGGCGCCATGTCGGTATGTGACCCGGTCGGGGGGATGCATTCCATGTTTACGGGGCTTCTTCCCGAGCATCATTTTGTGTCGCGGCCTTCCTGCAAGTTTGATGAGCCGTTTGATGAATCCCATATCAGCGAATTCAAAAGCAGTCTGGAAACCATGCATGAACAGGTGGCTGCTGTCATTATTGAACCGGTTGTTCAGGGGGCTGGAGGCATGTATTTCTACTCGCCTGACTTCCTCCGACGTGTCCGGGAGTTATGTGATGAGTACAATGTCCTGCTGATTCACGATGAGATTGCCACAGGTTTTGGCAGAACTGGCAAGCTGTTTGCTTGTGAACACGCCAATACCGTGCCAGACATCATGACAGTGGGCAAAGCGCTGACCGGTGGTTACATGACCATGGCTGCCACGTTGTGTACTGAGAAAGTCAGCGACACTATTTCTGCCCATGGGCCGATTATGCACGGGCCAACCTTTATGGCAAACCCCCTGGCCTGTGCCGCAGCCAATGCCAGCCTGGAGATTTTTGCCACGGGTGAATGGAAGTCTCAGGTGGCCAATATTGAACAAAAGCTGCGGGATGGTTTGTCGCCCTGTGCGGAGTTCGACACAGTGGCTGAAGTGAGAATTCTTGGGGCGATCGGTGTCGTTGAACTGAAAGAGCCGGTTGTTATGGAGGAAGTGCAGCCCATGTTCGTTGAGGAGGGCATCTGGGTACGCCCGTTTGGCAAACTGGTTTACATCATGCCGCCTTACATTATCAGCGATGAAGACCTGGATTTTCTGTGTCAGCGATTCTGTCGGGTTATCAGCCGTATTTAAACGATCATTAATAGAATGTATCAATTGATGCGATAGGCTCTTTTTGCTTGGTCTGTAACCCTTAATCGGTTCATACTGTGAATATGGGTCACGACTTATGAGGGAGCCGGATATGATAGTGGTTAAAGACATCGTTCGCAGGAATATTACACCTCTCTCGACAGACCTGATGCTGGCAGATGCCGTAGAACGGATTCTTGCATCAGGTCTGATCGGATTGCCAGTGGTCAATAACGAAAACAAGCTGGTTGGCTTTTTATCGGAGCAGGACTGTATCGCACAGATGCTTTCTGGTACCTATCATTCAGACAGTCGCAAAGTCGTTGCTGACCTGATGCACAGGGAGCCTTTGTTTGTGACTCCTGAAGAGTCTGTTATTGATATTGCACAGAGAATGCAGGGCAACAAACCCAAGGTATACCCAGTGATTCAGGAGTATGAACTGCTGGGTGTCATCAGTCGTAAGGATGTGCTGAAAGCGCTGAGTGAAATGATTAAAAGCGTATCGTTTGCCTGAAATAAACAAGCCCATCAACAATCAAGGGCATGGTTTACATGCCCTCAGCCTTTTTCCTTCAGCTTTCTGTCTGTTCCGAAGCCAGTTCTCCAGCCTGTTCCAGTTCCTGATTGACCATGGCGGTTACGCAGGAGTCGGACCAGACGTTGATAGCGCTTTCGAGCATGTCAATGAAGCTGTAAAACGGCAGAATCAAAAGCATCAGCTGCAAATCAACATTCATGGCTGCCAGGAACGCACTGGACAGCATGTAGCACCCCATAGGCACGCCTGCATTGCCAATTGCAGCGATGGAGGCAATCAACACCCATGACAGAAGTTCCAGAGTAGAAAACTGGATGCCATTACTTTGGGATACGAACAGTACGGTGATAAGAATAAACGCTGCACAAGCGTTCATGTTCACACTGATGCACAGCGGCATACTGAACCGGGCCACTTTGCCATTGACTCCAAGCCGCTTCTCAGCACATTCGACTGCAGAGGGCAGGGCAGCGCTGGATGATTTGGAGAAAAAGGCAATGGTCAGTGCCGGCCACATGGCTCTGAGCGTTTTTACCGGCGGGATGCCTTTGCTCTTAAGAAACAACGGCAGAATAACGCCTGCCTGAATAACGTTGGCCAGTAATACACAGATCAGGTAAACCGCCAGTCCCTGAAGCATGTCCTGATTCTGAAAATCCCGGACAAACAGAGTAACAAACGCCCAGACAGCCAGAGGCATCAGCTTGAGAACAAAACTGGTCATTTTCATAACGGCTGCAAACAGACTGTCAAACAGTTTGTGCAGGGAATCTTTATGATCCTGCCCCAGAGAAAGGATGGCGGCGCTCATCAGCAGTGCCAGAAATAAAGCGCCCATCACATTGCCGTTGTAGAACGGTTCAATAAAACTGGATGGAATAATGCTCAGCAGATAGTTCCAGTAGCTGATCACCTCCAGGTCCTGACCGGAATAGCTGCCTGCAAGGCTACCCTGATGGGCCGGGTCAAAGCTGGTATACAGCAGCAGAGCCATTGCCGCTGCAACGAAGGTTGTCAGAAGCGTAAATTTGAGAACTTTACCCCCCATCGCTTTTACATCGCCCATGCCACTCATGCCCGAAAGCGTGGCGATCAGGGAGAAGAAAATGATAGGGAGGCTCACCAGTTTCAAAAGCCGGATAAAAATGTCGGTAATGACTTCGCAGATGCCATTAATGGCTGGGACATCAAGCCAGCCAGTCACCAGCCCGAGGGCGGCAGCCAGCAGCAGCAAGGCTGTTGAACCGATTCTATAGTGTCTGTTGCATCTGTCGCACATGATTAATCTCCTTACATCCTCAAACGTTTTGAAAACTGTCTAATCAGACTGTGTGCGAGTAGCAACAACGAGTGCCGGGTTTTTCTGAACCAGATCTCTTAAAGAGAGTTTTCTCCTGATTCCAGAAGTAGATGAAACGCCTGCTTCTCCTGCTGGAAACCAGTGCTAAAAAAAGGTTTTCTGCATCCATAGACAGACAGATTAGCTTCAGGTTCCGATTTCTCTAATGCGAATTAGATATTTCCTTATAGGGCAAAAAAGCTTGTCTACACTAGGAACCGTTTTTTGATGCCTGTTGCGCTCTTCCCGGGCGTTTTGTTTGTACGAATGTTTTATATGTAGGTCAGTGTCTGGAGGTGAAGCATGACAATTCGTTTTAGTCTGCCTGAATCACTGGAAGAGTTCGACGAACAGGAAGAGTCGCTGGAGCAGCCCTGTTTTCCCTACCATGGTTACGAAGAGCGCCCCGGTGGTATTAATTTCTGGGTATCTGTGACGGCAAAGCGCCTTATACAACTCAATCTCAAAATTAATCGCAAAGGGTTGGATACGCTTCCTGCACAGCAACCTGTACCCGGAAATGTTCGCCACAGTGGCCGTAAAATCCTGTTGCAGGTTACTCGAGAAGAGGTTGTCAGGTTTGATCGTCTGGATTAGCTGCCAGCCAGTCAGGCGTTAATATAAATGTCTGCTGGCTAATAACAGGTGCTTGGCAGAGTATTCCTGGTCGTGCTATTGATAGTGATATTTGCTTTATCAGTGGTGGGGAACGCGTTGGAACTGATCATCTGTCGACATGGCGAAGCGGAACAGAATACAGGGGGCTGGTACAGCTCAAATCCTCGTCACCCCGGGTATGTCGAGGCGCATTTGACAACCAGAGGGATCAGGCAGGTTCGCCAACTGGGCAACGAGCTAAAGTCCACAGGGTTGACGGCTGATAATATTTGCCAGGTGTTCGCATCACCGCTGCCCAGAACCTGTGAGTCTGCCAGGAATGTTATGGATGTTCTTTCTGTTCCCGAACCAAAACTGATTATTGAGCCGAAACTGATCGAGTCGCAGGTTGGGGACAGGGAGAGCCAGCTGATTTCACAATACAATGAAAAGGACTTCTGGTTTCCGGAGAATCCGGAATCATTTCATGGTGAAACCCGGGAAGCAATAAAAGCCAGAATGTTTGATGCGTTCACGGCCATCTATCGCAAATGCCGTGACCAGAATGGCTATGTGCTGTTGTTCAGCCACGGCGCGCCTGTTTATCTGCTGCTGGAAAAGCTAACCGGTACGGGTGAACGCCTGCCTACCGGTGGCTGTAAACGACTGACAGTGACTCCGGCGATGCTCTAATATCACGGAGACAGCCCCACAGGCTAAGCCTTCGAACAACGGTCGTCAGGTACCCTGTGACAGCCAGTTTAAGGCATCATCTTTATTGCCAAATGATTTTAATTCACCAGCCAGAAACCAGTTACCGACTTTCGCTGCAATATCCTGCCAGTTTTTATTGCTTAATAGAGCAATCTGTTTGAAATCTTTATTGTGTTTCAGGCCCATTTTACAATCATCCCAAAACGCTCTCAGCTCCCAGCCCTGCAGGTCTGATATATCCACTAATAACTTGACTGTTGAATCAGGAGCCTGATTGATTGCTGACTCAAGCGCCGGAGTAAAGCTTTCGTAGTCGCTGTGGGTGAGCTTTCCAAATACATTAAGAACCAATATTGATTCATCTTCTATATTTTCAATGTTAATTGAAATGCCATGCTTTGTTGTATTCACTTGAAAACCTCCTGACTTGCGTTATCCAGCTTGAGCATAGTCGATTATTGCTAGGAGCCTGTCGGACTTAAGCGTCCGTAGCGAGGATTGCAAGAAATTGAGGATAAAAATTTCTGATTTTGAGGCGAATAGCGAGCTATTCAACGAGAAAGCAGGAATTTTTAGACCAATTTATTGCAACCGCAGTAGGACAGTCTTAAGTCCGACAGGCTCCTAGAGGTATTTGGGAGAGACATAACACTGGGTATTCCTGAGACACTGCATTAGAATGACCTGCAAATTTGCGCCCGCAGAGGCTAAGAAGTCTTTCAAAAAGTCTTTAACCCGGACGCTTCCCGGAATGGCCTTTATTTCACAAGCCCTGCGGTTTATTAAACCTGTCTACATCGGCTTCAGGATGAATTCAGCATGACAAACCAGACCGATTTTATCAGGGCTACCTTTCCGGTAGGTCCGCTGCAGTGCAACTGTACCATCATAGGTGACAAAGCTACCGGTAAAGCCATTGTTGTTGACCCGGGCGGCAATGCTGACATTATTCTTGCCAAACTGAATGAGCTGGGACTTAAGGTGGTTGCCCTGATTCATACCCATGCTCATCTGGATCATTTCCTGGCCAGTGGTGAACTGAAAAAACTGACAGGTGCTCCCATCTATCTGCATGAGGAAGACAAGTTCCTGTGGGACAACCTTGAAGGGCAGTGTCGTATGTTTGGTGTACCTTATGCCCCCGTCCCTGATCCGGATTACTGGCTTAAAGATGATGAAGAACTGCCCTGTGGTTGTGGTGTTGCCTTGCACACACCGGGTCATACACCAGGGTCAATGAGCTTTTACTTTGAATCACACAAACTACTGATTGCAGGTGATACACTGTTCCGTCGCTCCATTGGCAGAACAGATCTCTGGGGCGGAGACTTTAAAACGATAGAAAAATCTATCCGTGAACGTTTATATGTTCTCGACGAAGAAGCCTGCGTAGTGACAGGCCATGGGCCCGATACGACCATTGGTGAAGAGATTCGAGAGAACAGTATTGTCAGGGGCTGACGCCCTGAGAGCGCTTTCTCCCAGGAGACTATTGATGATCAAATCATTCAGAAATGCATTACCACTGTTGTTTGTTGCTGCCTTTATGGCGGGTTGTCAGACGACGGATCCTTATACCGGTGAGCAGAAAACCCAGAATACGGCAAAATATGGCGGTCTGGGTGCCCTGGCAGGTGCTGTCATTGGCGGTATTGCTGACGGTAGTGAAGGTGCTTTGAAAGGAGCGGCTATTGGTGGTGCGGCAGGAGCCGGTTATGGCTACTATACCGACCGTCAGGAAACGAAGTTAAGGCAGGAACTGCAGGGAACCGGTGTTCAGGTGTCCAGACAGGGCGATAACCTTAAACTGATCATGCCTTCCAACATTACTTTCGACAGCAGTCAGGCTGATATTAAGTCCAGCTTTTACCCGGTTCTGGGCTCTGTTGCTAAAGTGCTGAATGAGTTCGACAAGAACCTTGTTGAGGTTCGCGGTTATACCGACAGCACCGGTGGGCCGACCATTAACAACCCTCTGTCCTATTCCCGTGCGGAATCGGTTGGCAAATACCTGAAGGCTCAGAAAGTTCGCGCTGATCGCATAAAAGTTTTCGGTATGGGGTCGTCCAACCCTATAGGCGACAATGCAACGAAAGCAGGCCGGGCTATGAACAGGCGGGTAGAGATTGATCTGGTGCCTGATTTTAACCAGAAGTAAACAGCCATGAGCGCAAGAAACATTTTTTAATCACCCTCGGCGATGAAAAAATTTTCACGGTAAAAAATAACGAAGCGGGAGCAGAATTCTGCTCCCGGATTTACGGTTACTTCTCAGCAGCAATCACTGAAATCTCAACCAGTAACGCTTCACGAGCCATACTTGCCTGAACACAGGCACGTGCAGGCGCATGACCTTCTGGCACCCAGGCATCCCAGACTTCATTCATTTCCGAGAACAGGGCCATATCCTTGATGTATAGAGTGGCAGAGAGAATATGCTCCCGATCGCTGCCAGCCTGTTCCAGCAACGCGTCCACCTTGTCGAGCATGGTTTGTGTTTGCTCTTTAATACCTGCACTGGCGTCGGCTGCTACCTGGCCACACAGATAAATAGTACCGTTATGCTTCACGATACGGCTCATACGCTGCTTGATTTCCATTCTTTCGATAGTCACTGACAAACCTTTTTACTGCCTGGTTTAATTGGAGTCGTCATTCTACCTCTACTCGGAAGCAGATATGAAACATCAGTGATCGTCTTGGAAAAAAGCTCATAGTTTCTGTTTTCGAATGAGGGGGGGGATGCGCCAGCCTGCCTTTGAACAGGCGCATAATTAGTCGCAGTATCTGGTTGGAATGCAGGTGAAAATTCAGCTAGCCTGAGCGGCGTTAACAGTCGAAGTGGTCATGAAAGAGACAGAGGGCATTGCATTATAGGCCCGGCTTTCTCTCTGGCTGGTCGGACAGTGGTGAGTGCCATGGGAGCAGAAAATGCAACAGTCGCCGGAATCGGGTGTCATCAGTTTCTGGCAGTTTTTGCATTCATACAGGTGAACACAGGCATCCAGCGGCATGGTTTCATCTGATGTATGGCCGCAGTCGGAACAGGTGATGCTGGATCGTGTATGGAGATGGTGCTTCATGAATTTATCCTTTTTCTTGCTTTTCTTAAGTACGTAATAAACGGATATCGACATTGACACCTCATTCTTAATACTTGTGCTTTAACAGTTTAAAAAGGAATTGTGACGCTTTTGTTTAGGATTGTTGACGCTTATAAGTCACGCAATGAAAAGGGATCAGAAAGCAAAAAGTGAAAGGGCAAAGAGAAAGGACAAGGTAGTGTTGAAAGCAGGCAACGCTGCTTTCAACACCTGAAACAGACAATTACTTGTCAGCTTCAGCCTGAATCGCGGTCAGGGCGATGGTGTAAACAATATCGTCTACCAGCGCACCACGGGACAGGTCGTTTACAGGCTTGTTCAGACCCTGCAGCATAGGACCAACAGAGATAACGTCGGCACTGCGCTGAACCGCCTTGTAAGTAGTGTTACCGGTATTCAGGTCCGGGAAAACGAATACTGTCGCACGACCAGCTACGTCAGAATCCGGTGCCTTGCTGCGCGCTACAGACTCAACCGTTGCGGCGTCGTACTGCATTGGGCCGTCAACAATCAGGTCAGGACGTTTCTGGCGAACCAGTTCAGTGGCTTCACGAACACGCTCAACATCGGCACCGATACCGGAAGCACCGGTTGAGTAGCTGATCATGGCGATACGTGGGTCAATACCAAATGCCTGAGCAGAATCAGCACTCTGGATAGCGATGTTGGACAGCGCTTCAGCGTCCGGGTTCGGGTTAACCGCACAGTCACCGTATACCAGTACCTGATCAGGCAACAGCATAAAGAATACGGAGGAAACCAGTCCACCGGATTCGCGGCTTGGCTTGATCAGCTGGAATGCCGGACGGATGGTGTTGGCTGTCGTGTGAACCGCGCCGGACACCAGTCCGTCCACTTCACCCTGAGCCAGCATCATAGTACCCAGTACCACAGTGTCTTCCAGCTGGGCTTCAGCCATAGGCGCTGTCAGGCCCTTGTGCTTGCGCAACTCAACCATAGGCTCAACGTAACGACCACGAGTGTGTTCCGGGTCCATGATGATCAGGCCATCTGGCAGAGTGACACCGTTGTCACGAGCCACCTGTTCGATGGTTTCACGGTTACCCAGCAGAATACATTCAGCAATACCACGCTCCTGACAGATCACAGCCGCTTTGATGGTGCGAGGCTCATCACCTTCAGGCAGTACAACACGTTTCTTGGCAGCCATAGCTCGCTGAACCAGATTGTAACGGAACGCTGGTGGAGACAGACGACGCTCGGCAATAGCGTCACAGTGACCTTTGAACCATTCGGTGTTGAGGTGCTCAGCCAGAGTGTTCATTACCGTTTCAACACGAACAGTGTCGTCGATCGGCAGTTCGTTGTTCATGCGATCGAGCTTGCTGGCGGTGTTGTAAGAGTCGTGCTCGGTCAGCAGAACCGGCAGACCGGACGCAATGGCTTTCTGGCACAGTTCCATGACTGGCTCGGAAGGACGCAGGTCACTGGTCAGCAGCAGGCCAGCCAGCGGTACACCGTTCAGGGCCGCCATGGCGGTTGCCAGAATGATGTCATCACGGTCACCTGGTGCAATGACCAGATTGCCCGGCTTAAGATGATGAATCATGTTGGTCGGTGTACGCGCACTTAATGTGTAAGAGGTAACACGACGTGACGCGATCTCACCTTCGTTGATAATAGTCGTACCCAGGTGGTTACTGATGTCCAGCGTACGTGGGGAAGACAGGGAGCTGTCCCATGGAATGTAACCCAGCGGCAGGAATGCTTTGCGGGCAAATTCCGGCAGAGGTTTGAAAGAACCGTCTTTACCTTTCAGGGAGTTGATGGTTGGCTCATCCAGTTTGTTGAGGATGTAGCCAATCATGTTCGGGTTCTTGATACCGCCGAAGCTGTCTGCGGCAATTTCCAGCTTGTCCGCTTCGTCTTCCAGGGTGTTTTCACCCGGTTCGGACACCAGAATAATGTCAGCGTTCAGGGTGCGAGCCATATCGTTGTTCAAACGGTTGGCGTACGGCATGCTGCGGGTCGGTACCAGACCTTCCACGACCATCACCTCGGCACCTTTGGAAGCGTCGTCGAACAGTGCGACGATTTCTTCCATCAGCTCATCGCCCTTGTTGTCACCCAGCAGGTCTTCAATACGGTTGGAAGAGATTGGCGCCGGTGGTTCGTGATCCATGATGCGCTGCACCAGCTTGGTGGAGCGTTCAGGACCAGTATCAGACACATGCAGCTGGGCAATCGGCTTGAAGAATTTAACGCGCAGACCCAGTTTGTCCAGGGCGCGCACCAGGCCCAGAGTGACGGAGGTCAGGCCGACACCGTAGCGGGTTGGGGCAAGGAAAAATGTACGCATTTGTCTATCCAGAAAACACTTCAGATATACACAACAGGAGGCATACGCCTCCTGTTGGAAAAAATAGCAAATGCCAGTCAGCCGTAAGGCTTGACCGGCATTTACACGATTCTCGTATCAGGCAGTCAGAGCTTGAGTATCACGAGCGATCATCAGTTCTTCGTTAGTGGCTACTACCATAGCAACAGTAGAACCTTCTTCGGTGATCACACCGCTCTTGCCACGGAAGGTTTCGTCGTTCTTCTGCTCGTGCAGCTTGAAGCCGAAGATGCTCAGGCGCTCGATGACATTCTTACGGATGACGCTGGAGTTTTCGCCAATACCGCCGGTGAATACCAGTGCGTCGATTTTGCCCATGCCAGCCGCGAAGCCAGCCAGTTTTTCAGCCAGTACGTGGCAGAAAATGTCCAGAGTCAGCTGAGCGCGTTCGTTGCCTTCTGCAGCAGCGTCTTCGATAACACGGCAGTCGCTGTCCATGCCAGACAGACCCAGCAGGCCGGATTCTTTGTTCAGCATTTCAGTGGTGCGCTCCAGAGAGTAGCCCAGAGACTTGTTCAGGAAGTTGAACAGGTTAGGGTCGATATCTCCGGAACGGGTACCCATTACCAGCCCTTCCAGTGGGGTCAGACCCATAGTGGTGTCGACGGATTTGCCGTTCTTGATGGCACACGCAGAAGCACCGTTACCCAGGTGAGCAACCATGATGCAGCTGTCGTTGATGTCCAGACCCAGCATATCAGCGGCAGCCTGACCTACGTAACGGTAGGAAGTACCGTGAGCACCGTAACGACGAACGCCGTGTTTTTCATACAGCTCGTATGGAATTGCATACAGGTAGGTCTCAGGAGCCATGCTCTGGTGGAATGCAGTGTCAAAAACTACAGCGTTTGGCAGTCCGGGGAAGAACTTCTGGGCGGCCTTGATGCCCAGCAGGTGAGCAGGGTTGTGCAGAGGCGCCAGTGGCACACAGTCTTCAATAGCTGCAAGCACTTCGTCAGTCACCAGAGCGGACTGGGTGAATTTCTCGCCGCCGTGTACAACACGGTGGCCGATAGCAGCGATACGCTCGATCAGACCTTCTTCGCGCAGCAGACCCATCAGGGCTTCAATCGCCTGGTCGTGACCAGCCTGACCCAGAGTCTGGCTGCCTTTCTCGCCGTTGATCTTCCAGCGCAGTACAGCTTCGCTGCTACCCATGCGCTCTGCCAGGCCGTTAATGCTTTCTTCTTCGGTAGCCGGGTTGATGACAGAGAACTTCAGGGAAGAACTGCCGCAGTTAATAACGAGAATGCTATCTTTGCTCATAAAAACTATACCTACTGAATCAGGACAATCAGTCCGTTTTCAGAACTTCGTGATGACTGTAGCAGGTCATCACGCCGATCCTTAAACTTCTGGTTTTGGCGATTACGTACTCCGGATGCAAACAGTCTGTGATGAAAAAATCAGACTTAATGTGCTTGCAATCTGATTAGGGAGCATGTGTCGTAAAAGTCGTGATTATAACCATTGATCTGGATCAATGTACTGCGTATTGATGCGTATATGGGTGGTTAAATGTTAATCAGTGTGAATTGTTGAGGGGCGATTGTTGATCGTGTTTCGTTTGACTGTTCTCTTAGCTATTCACTATCTTACGCCGCTATTTTCGTCGTAAGGCTTTGGTATGCCTGCAAACAAATGTAGCCCTTTATTACGATACTCAAGTGTGACTTACAGAGACAGGAAGGGCAGGTAGCCCCCGACGTCTCCGGGTATCTGTTTGGACAGCCCGGCAGGCAGTTGCTGGATCAGGTTCAGCAACTCATTCTGGTACAGATAGATCCCGGCAGCAGCGCCCAGCACGATGCCTGCTGGAATATAGAACCCCAGCAGTCTGACAAAGCGACCGGGTTTGGCAGGTGGCTCACCATAAGCATTACTTCCTTTCGTGCCTTTTGCGAAGGACAGCCAGGACATGAACATTAGATTGACGATAGGAATGACCACGAACAGCCACTTCGAGCCGCTGCGATTCAGGTCGTGCAGACGGGCTATCATGGCATAAACCGAGATCAGGATGGCCAGGGCATGAAGCCCCGTTGTCACTGTCGATGTCTGTTGAATGGTCGGCAGGTACATGGGTAGCAGGAACGCCACAGCTTCTATCACCATCGCCAGCCAGCAGAGGCTGTTGAACTGGCATCGCCCTATGCGCCCGATCAGCCGGAAAGGCTTGGATGGGTCTTTTCTGAAGCGACTATTGATACGGGTTAACGGAGACTTTCCTGATGTGCCGGCTTTAGTCAGACCCTTTTCAATGGGCTCCAGCTTCCAGCTGCTGTCCATGGCAACAATCCGGCATTGCCCGCCAGCCTGCATAATGGCTTTTTCGTATTTTCGAGCTTCTTTTTTCGGGATGTTTTTGCGTATGGCGTATGACTTGCCGGAGAATAGGCGGCTTATGAGCGAGTCATCTGCATGAAACAGTGTTTTCAGGCGCTCTTTAACGCTGTCTTCGTCATTGCCGGGCAGGATTTTGCCTTCGAAGAGCACTTTGTAATGTTTGGCATCCATGCCGTACCCATCGGCTGACTGGCAGGCTATTTAACTATTTTTACCCGTTGTTTCAGAAAGGCTTGACCACCGCCAGCACAATAATACCGACCAGAAACAGCACCGGAACTTCATTGAACCAACGATAAAATGTGTGAGACCTGGTATTTTCGTCCCGGGCAAATTTTTTCAGAAATGCCCCGCACACGTGGTGATAACCAATCAGCAGAAACACGAGCGTCAGTTTGGCGTGCATCCAGCCACTGCTCATATAGTAGGAGGTGTTATAGCTCAGCAGCCAGAATCCCAGAATCAGAGTGGCCAGCATCGACGGCATGGCAATGCCTCTGTAGAGCTTGCGTTCCATCACTTTGAACCGTTCACGACTGACGCTGTCGTCACTCATGGCGTGATAGACGAAAAGCCGGGGCAGGTAGAACAGGGCTGCAAACCAGCAAACCATAGCGATCAAATGAAAAGCTTTTACCCAGAGCATGGCAACGTACCCCTGTTTGACTTATTGTCCTGATAGTTATTGTCGTGATAGTGACAGTCTCAACCTGTTTGCCACAACAGATTAGCCGGATCTGCTCCGGGGTAAAAGAACTATCGATAGAAGCTGTCTATAGCCTGTCTGGTGATCACACCGCAAAGCACCTGATGGCGCCTGCCGGAAGTGTAAACACCCAGTACTTCAACTGAATGCGATTCCATAATCTCCAGGGCATCCTGAAGTGAGGCATGTACCGGTACCGGGACAATGTCGGTATCGTTCAGCAGGTCAAAGTTCCTGCTCATAATAGTGGCGATGCCTTTCTGGCTAAGTAACTGATTGAGCAACGAATGCCGGTTGTCGTAGCCCTTAGCGTTCAGCTGCATTTCAATCAGACCTCCTTGTGCAGTGAGTCGTCCGGCAACCAGGCAGGCAATCACGATTACAAACATGGCGGGCATTATGATGTGTGGGTTACGGGTTAACTCCAGTACGGTGACCAGTGCGGCCATGGGAGCCTGCAACACCGCCGCCATCATGGCAACCATACCCAGCAGTGCATGGAAGGCGCTGCTGACATCAGGAAGTCTGAGCATCAAATCCCCCAGATGGCCAAAAGCGGCACCGGATAAGGCTCCCATCATCAGGGACGGCCCTATAATGCCGCCGGGAATGCCCAGTCCGGTCACCAGCGCGGTGGTCACGAGTTTGGCGGCCAGCAGGGTTAGCAGAAAAGAGACGCTCATCAATTCACCATTCAGGATTAACTCAATGGTGTCATAACCAATACCCATAACGGCGGGCAGGAAATAGCCGACAGCTCCCATGCATATCCCCGCCAGAAACAGTGGATTTATAAGCAGTTTCTGTCGTTTGCTGGCTGTCCATAGCTGAAGTTTGATAAACCCGGCCGCCAGCACTCCAATCAGGCAGGCAGAGACCGCGGCAATGCCCAGCTCTGGCAATGATGCCATGGGAATGACCGGCACCATAAAAGCTGGGTCAGGGCCATACATAATCTGGGATAACACCGCTGCCATCACGGCTGCTGCGATAACAGGAATGAAGCTGTTGAGCGTGTACTGGCGAAGCACCACTTCCATGGCAAAAATGACGCCTGCCATGGGCGTGTTAAACGATGCGGAAATAGCTGCTGCCGCTCCACAGGCCGCGAGAATGCTCAGGGTGTTTTGTGGCAGTCGAAGTTTTTGTCCCAGTAAGCTGCCCGTTGTGGCACCCACATGAACCGCAGGCCCTTCCCGTCCGACTGAGAACCCACTGATCAGAGCAATGATGGCTCCGAAAAACTGCAGCATCATACCAGAGAAAGACATTTTGCCTTTATGGAACTGCAGGCGCTCCACCACATGCAAAATACCAACAGAACGTCGTTTAACGGGTGTACAGGCAAACAGGCAGAAAATCGCCAGCGAACCGATGACAGGAATAATAAATCGTGACAGTTCTGACAGGGTTTCAAAATGTTCATCGCCCCTTGGCAGCCAGAAGCTGGTTGAACCGGTAACAATTTCCCGAAACAGGATCAGTAGCCCACCCGCCAGTAAGCCGATCAGCATGCCAATAGCAGTCAGCTGGGGCAGGGCATCGGTACTGGACAGTTTGATTCGCAGCTGGTGCAGTGAATGGTCAGACTCCGGTGGCAGATGGTTGGACAAGGTGTTTCCTGGCTGTTGGGTGGTTTGACGACAGGCAGATTCTATCTGATCGGTCATGGATAGTTAATGAAGATAGATAATGAATTAAACGCCTTTGAGGAGCGGCTCTCTTATCGGTCAGTGGCCTTTGTGGTAAAAATAGTTTTTTGGCTCTTTTTAATTTTTAGTGGTCAGGCGAAAACCATGCTGTCAGGCTTTGTGACTTTACTCTTGTTCACCGTTATTGGTGAAGCAATCAGTACCCTGTTTAACCTTCCCATACCCGGAGCGGTAACGGGGCTTATTCTGCTGTTGATCTGGCTGCAGATTAAAGGCGGTGCGTCTGACAATCTGCAACAGGTCAGCCAGTTTTGTATTCACTATATGGCGGTACTGTTCATTCCTTCTGCCGTTGCGGTGTTTTTTATGACGGATCTCCTGTCACGGCAATGGTTGCCACTGGTGCTGGCGACGTTTGTTGCCACGCCTTTGGGTATCGTGATCAGTGGACACTTTATGCAGTGCTTGTTGCGTCGCGGTGAGATGTTACGTAGCAGGGAGAAGCATTCGTGAATGATTTATTGGTGCGCCTGGAACTGTTTATGTCAAACCCAGTGACCGTTCTGTTGCTGACACTGGGTGCTTATCTGACTGGAGAACGGTTGTTTATCCGCAGTGGGCGCAAAGGCTGGTTTCACCCGGTTATTGTTGGCAGCCTGCTGGTGTTTCTGGTCATCCACTTTTCTTCGATGAGTATTGAAACCTACACAGAACACAGCTCAATCCTGAAAACACTACTTGCGCCGTTTACTGTGGCACTGGCTATTCCTCTGTCTCAGCAACTGCATCATGTTCGCCGGCATGCCGGGCCAATTCTTTCAACCCTCTTACTGGGTGCTGTACTGGTGGTTCTGCTGGGGCTTGGTTTTGCCTGGGTAAGCGGTGCCGGAGAATGATGTGTTACTGTCTGTTTCAACCAAAGGTGTCACCACAGCGGTTGCCCTGGCCCTGTCTGAAAAGATGGGCGGAATTGTTCCTGTTGCGGTGGCAGTTGTCTGTATTTCAGGGATTTATGGTGGTCTGGTTGGCCCATGGATTTGTCGCAGAACCGGGGTACATGATCTCCGTGCTACCGGGTTTGCTCTGGGTATCAATGCTCATGCCGGGGGAACCGCCATGGCGTTTGGTATAAATCCGACCATGGGTGTTTATTCGAGTCTGGCGATGTGTCTGAATGCCATCCTTACCGCAATGGTTTTACCTTTTGTGATCACCTGGCTGGTTTGAGGTCATGGCGATGTTTGATAAACAGGATTTACTGAAACTGGCACGTATGACGATGCCTTTTGGCAAGTACAGTGGACGGGTGTTAATTGACCTGCCTGAAGAGTATCTGCTCTGGTTTGCCAAAAAAGGGTTTCCTCAAGGCGAGCTGGGGCGTTTGTTGCAGCTGGCACTGGAAATACATATCAATGGGCTGACAGACGTTATTCAGCCATTGAAACAACGGTAATAACTTGCAAAGCCTTAAGTGGGTAAATATGCTTAAAAAATAAATAAAAAGTCACAATTGAAAGATTGTAATTTCATAGCAAAAAAACAACAGGAAAGAGCGACAATGAAAATCGGAATCGTAGGTGGTACAGGCTATACCGGTGCCGAATTACTGCGTTTGCTGGCGACTCATCCGGAAGCCGATGTCCAGGTCATCACATCACGTTCAGAGTGTGGCAAAGCGGTTAGCGAGTTATACCCCGGTTTGCGAGGGGTGATGGATATTCCCTTTACTGAGCCGGATAACGAGGTACTGTCCCGGTGTGACCTGGTCTTTTTTGCCACACCCAATGGTATTGCCATGCAATCGGTGCCAACCCTTCTGGATAAGGGAGTCAAGGTTATTGATCTGGCGGCTGATTTTCGCTTGAGCAACCCCGCTGACTGGCAACAGTGGTACGGTGTTGACCATGCCTGCCCGCAACTGCTGGACGAGGCCGTTTATGGGCTGCCGGAAATGAACAGGGATGCCATTCGTCAGGCGCGGCTAGTGGCAAACCCCGGCTGTTACCCAACGGCGACCCAGCTGGGCCTTTTACCCCTGGTTCAGAACGATTTGGTTGAGGGTTCTGTTATTGTGGATGCCAAATCCGGGGTCAGTGGTGCGGGACGTGGTGCTAAAGTGGCCAGCCTGATGTGTGAAGTATCTGAGTCATTCAAGGCTTATGGTGTAGCAGGGCATCGGCACCTGCCTGAGATCCGGCAGGGGTTGTCCAGAATGTCTGCCAGATTCAACGGTGAACTGGTGTTTGTTCCTCACCTGACACCGATGATACGAGGCATTCATGCCACTGCTTATGCGACGGTGAAAGATCATTCGGTAGACTTGCAGAGCTTGTATGAACAGACCTATGAGAATGAGCCGTTTGTGGATGTAATGCCTGCTGGCAGTTTGCCTGAAACCCGTTCTGTAAGAGCCTGCAACCAGTGTCGTATAGCCGTGTATCGCCCACAGGGAGGGGATACAGTTGTCATTCTCTCTGTGATTGACAACCTGGTGAAAGGAGCAGCGGGTCAGGCGGTTCAAAATATGAATATCATGTTCGGGCTGGATGAAAAAACGGGGCTGGATGTTCCGGCTATAATGCCCTGATACTGCCTTTAAGAGCGACGGTTTCTGGTCGCTCTTTCTTTCTCATGCTGCGGCGACTTCTGCCACCACCTGTTCAGCGGACTGGCTGTGGATAAGCTCAATATTCAGTTGAGTGGTATCTACAGCGTCTTTGAGGCTGTCATACAGGATTTGTTCCAGGTCTTTTTGTAGTGGATTTTTATCAGAGCTGATCAGGACAACCTTGGCCCGGGCAAAATAGCGACTTAACTGTTCAGTCAGGTGGATGGTGGCCAGGGGAGAAGGTTTGCTGGTACCTGGAGTTTCGCGATGGGTACTGCTGTAAACGAGGCACTTTACAGCAGCTTCTTCCCTGTCGAGATATTCCTGAATGATCCTCGCCCCTTTGTGACTGGAGGGGTCGGCGACCACAGGAACAATATTTTTATTGAACGAATAGAGGCGTCTTAACAGCTTCTCTCTGGAAGCTATGGCCAGAACTTTGTAACCCCTTTTAGCCAGTTCTTCGGTGACTTCACTGCCAATCCCAGAGCTGGCACCGGTAACAATGACGACGTCCTGCATGACTGCTCCTTTCCCTGTTGTTAGTTTGCGTTTATTTTTGTTTGTCAATGATGCCAATTTTTTGTTTTCAGGTACAGGCAGAAATCGAAAAAAACAGGCGAACAGCAGGCTTTTATTTAGCGAGTTTTTCACTTCCGGTTGTTCAGAACAGCTCTTTCAGTATGCGGACCAAAATCAGTGCAAACACCAGAATCATAATGATTTTTGACCATTTTGCCTGTTTTTCATTGTCCATAGGTTTGCCGTACTTTTCAGTGACCATGACAATAACCATAAGCGTGGCAAACAGCAGCATCAGAATGGTGAGCAGATTCATTCCCTGTCCTCGTTAGTTTTGGAACCTGATTTCGCATAGGGTAACGATAAGGATCAGGGGGAGTCTACGATTTCATGGCGATTGACAACCTTTGTAACACGTGCAGAGCATTGAAAACACAGGCTGGGAACATGATTGTTAACCGACAAGTGCTTGTGTATAGTTCCTTAGCTATTTTGTACTACTATTCCACTTCTGGAAGTATTCCCTCGCAAACTGCAGCAAATCAGTCATTTTGTTTTCTGGTTGCATGATTTGGATTTCTGCCAATGGCTTTTAACCCCGACCAAGATCAAGACTCTTTGAATTCCGCAGGTGCCATGAGAGTTGTTCGCCACGACCCTGCACGAGAGCGGCGGCTGCAACTATTGCTGGTGGCCCTGTTTATCGGCTTTGGTGTTTTTGCCTATTGGTTTGGTGCCAGCCGGGTGGTTGATGAGAGTGAGGGGTTGAAGCAGGAAAACAGACAGCTGGCGACAGATGTAACCCGCCTTGAGAGCCAGAATGAAAAACTGGCATCCCGGGTGGCAATGCTTGAACGATCCAGCCGGATTGACCGGCAGGCGGCTGAGAATGTCAGGGTTCAGGTTCGAGAGCTGGAACAGGAAAAGGCTGAGATGTCCAAAACCATGGCATTTTACCAGAGCGTCATAGCCCCTGAAGATCTGAACGAGGGTGTCCGGTTGAATGCCTTCGACCTGATACCCGGGGATAAACCTAACCACTATCAGTTGCGGATGGTGGTTTCTCAGGTGTCGCGCAGCAACAATTTTCTCAGAGGCACCCTGAGGGCCAGCGTAAAGGGTGAGCAGGATGGCCGGTCCATCAGCCTGTCTTTGCTTGAACTGGCCGGTGTAGGGGATAATCCGGCACTGGGCTTTCGATATTTTCAGTCTTTCCCTGATGATCGTGGCCTCCTGGACTTCGAGCTTCCGGAAGACTTCAAGCCTGAAAGCATCACCGTTAATGTCAATATTCGCAGTGGCGGTGCCCGAAGCCTGGAAGAATCGTTCGACTGGCACGAGGAGCTGGCAGCAAATGTGGGGCAAAAATAAGGCACCTGCTCGCAGTAGCGGCGATCATGATATGACCCTGATTTCAGCAGGCACCGAGGTGGAAGGCAATGTGATCTTTACCGGGGCTTTGCTGATTGAAGGCAAGGTTTGTGGCAATCTGTACTCAGACGATGGCCACCTGACGTTATCGGGCAGCGGCATGGTTGAGGGGGACATAAAAGCCCCCAGAGTGGTTCTCAATGGTGCTGTTCGTGGTAATGTTTTTGCCACCGAGCATCTGGAACTGGCTGCTGATGCCGAAATCAGTGGCAATGTCTATTACAATGTTATTGAGATGGTTAAAGGTTCGCAGGTCAACGGTAGCCTTGAGCATCACCCCAATGGTGAGGCTGATATCAAGCCATTGATTGCGAAAGCTACCGCAGGTACGGTTGTTGAGCATGGGTAAGTACCTGTATTTCAGGGAATAACAACAGAATCAAATAGTTGACTGAAACGCTGGGTTACTTGGATAATGCCTGTAAAGTGGTATTAACGGGTTACACGTCGTTGCGGGTAACACGGGAGGATGAATGAGCGCAGTAGTTGAAACGGTTGTTCCGGATCCAATTATTTTCACAGACAATGCTGCCAGCAAGGTCAATGAGCTGATGGAAGATGAAGAGAATAAGTCTCAACGTCTTCGGGTGTATGTTACCGGTGGTGGATGCTCCGGTTTTCAGTACGGTTTTACCTTTGACGATAAACTGGCTGATGACGACACTCTGGTGTGTAAAGACGGCGCTGAAATGGTCGTGGACTCCCTGAGCTATCAATACCTTGTGGGTGCTGAAGTGGATTATGAGAGCGGACTTCAGGGTTCCCGCTTTCTGGTAAGAAATCCAAACGCAAAGTCTACCTGCGGCTGCGGCTCTTCCTTTTCCATTTAAGTCGTGCATCTGTTGCTGAGCAGTTCAAAGCTTTTTGAACTGCTTGCAGGCTGTTCCTCTGGCCTGATCAGGTACACCCCACCGCCATTACAAGTATAAGGGTTTGTCCACAAAATCAATTTCCCCCAGGCACTTCCAGCTGAACTTATCATCAATGTATCCATAAAGTGTCCATGGCATAACAGTTCGTGCATCAACAGCAAGCATATCGGCACTCTGGTTAATGCCAAAAACAGCCTGATAGCAGGAAACCACAAACATACTGCAATACATTCCGCCTTTGGATCTCAGCTCAGGGGGAATTATATTTTGCACCTTATACCATTCAAGCTTGTTAACGTAGTCTATCGCCTTTTTGCCGAAAGAAGCTGATCTGAATATCGCAGAGTGTGACTTAAAGTAACTAAAGGTGTGGGGTACAGATACGACAGGAAGAAAACTGTCAACGGAAGCGGCATTACCTGATGTTTTTTTTTCTGTCAGTTTTACATTTTCGTTTGCAATGCACCACATTCTTGCCAGTTGAGAGGCTTCGGCAGCAAAATGAAGGTCCTGATCGAACCTCAAACGGTAAACGAGGTATTTTAAACCTCTGTATTCAAAATCCCTTATTTTAATGGCATTAAATACCAGCCCCCTCTCTGTTATATGGGATACCCATGGACAAGTACCCACATGACTGACAATAGCTACATGTGTAACCGCGTATGGCTTATCACCCGATGCAGGAAGAACCGACCTTTTTCTATTAAAATAAAAAAGAATATCACCCAGCTCTAATTCATCCAGCTTCATGATATGACCCAGCTAAAATTAAACTTATAGTTGCTCGACTACCAATTATTTTAGTCGATGACTTG
Source organism: Endozoicomonas sp. NE40 (assembly GCF_040549045.1). NCBI lineage: Bacteria > Pseudomonadati > Pseudomonadota > Gammaproteobacteria > Oceanospirillales > Endozoicomonadaceae > Endozoicomonas > Endozoicomonas lisbonensis. The sequence goes on from NZ_JBEWTB010000002.1 coordinate 3,496,350, forward strand.
TCAGTTTATCTGCTGTATTACTGGTGCATTGTAGTGGTTCATTGTCGTATTAAGCAGTTCATTGATATAAACATGCATTTATAATATTTTTTCAAAAACAATGCTTCAAGCCGGATAGATGGCACCCAATATTCTCGGGCCAGCAGCACCGGTTACTTCTGGCTGGTTACCGGGCAGACCTTGAAGCGTCTGCCGGGCAAGCCAGGCAAAGGCAACAGCCTCGACCCAGTCGGGGTGAATGCCCAGAGCTTCTGTTGTTGATACCGAATGATCAGGCAATTGTTGTCGCAAGCGTTGGCTAAGAGCCTGATTATGAGCGCCACCACCACACAGATAAACAGCCCGGGAATCAGGAGCGAAATGCCTGATGTCGTGGGCAATGGTGTTTGCTGTCAGTTGGCACAATGTGGATTGAACCTGTGCGGGTGAAAGGTGAGGAAACCGTTCAAGCCTGTTAGCCAGCCATTTCATATTAAACAACTCCCGCCCGGTACTTTTTGGTGGCAGCTGATGAAAATAGGCTTCTTCGAGCAGGTGCTCCAGCAGTGGCTGGTCAAAGCTGGCAGAATCAGCCCATTTGCCGTTGTTATCAAAGGGCTGTCCTGTATGGCGCAGGCTCCACTGATCCATCAGAATATTCCCCGGACCCGTATCAAACCCCCTGACCGGTTGTTCATCCAGAATGGTCAGGTTAGCCATGCCGCCAATATTGACAATGACACTGCGTTCATCAAACTGGCGAAAAACCGACTGATGAAACGCCGGAACCAGCGGTGCGCCCTGCCCACCTGCCGCAATATCACGGCGACGGAAGTCTGCGACGACTGTTGTATGGGTCAATTCTGCGATAAGGCTGGGATCGCCAATTTGTAGTGTGAAATGTTTCTCCGGCCTGTGTCTGATGGTTTGACCATGACTGCCTATGGCTGCAATATTTTCCGGCTTCTGCTGACTGGCTTTAAGAAGGGACTGAACGGCTCCGGCACACTCCCGGGCAAACGCTGGCTCGGCTTCAGCAAGCTTTTCGATTTCGTTATCACCCGGAAGGGTGAGTTCAAGCAATGTCTGCCTCAACTGTTCTGGCAGCGGGTGAGAAAGTGCTGCCAGTACCCGGCAGGATGCACCATCAAATTCCACCAGTACCGCATCTACAGCATCAAGGCTGGTGCCGGACATCAAGCCTATAAACAATGGTTTCATAGCGGTGTTTGTCAACATAGTAGAAAAGTCTGTTAAGAGATCCGGAGTGTCACTGAGAGGCAAGCATTGTTCCCTGATAAGCCTTCTGATGCTGCTCCAGCTGCGCCAGGATACCGACCTTGTGTTGTTTAAAACGAGCCATTTCCGCTTTTGGAACAGGTTTGGCATCAGGGAATTTTACCGTTACAGGGTTTCTGTGTTCTCCATTGACACGGAATTCATAATGAAGATGAGGCCCTGTAGCCCAGCCCGTGGAGCCGACATAACCGATAATGTCCCCCTGATTCACCCTGGAGCCTTTTTTAAAGCGTTTATTCAACCGGCTCTGGTGGGCATAAACGGTGACAATGTTATTGGGATGTTCAATAAACACTACGTTGCCGAAACCGTTCTGCCAGCCTGAAAACTGTATTCTGCCATCGCCCGCTGCTTTTATCGGTGTTCCGGCTGGAGCGGCATAGTCAACACCCCGGTGAGGGCGTTTGGTTTTGAAAATAGGGTGCAGGCGATTTGGATTAAACCGGGAACTGATACGAGTGAATTCAACAGGGGTACGCAGAAAAGCTTTTCTCATGCTTTTGCCGTCTGGCGTGTAATAACTGCTTCTGCCCTTGCTGTCGGTGTAACGAATGGCTGTATAGCTTTTGCCTTTATTGACAAAGGTGGCAGCAAGGATGTTGCCGTTGCCCAGTTTTTCATCATCCTTCCCATCCTTAAGAAGGAAGCGTTCTTCATAGACGACATTAAAGCGGTCGCCTTCACGAATATCCAGGGCAAAGTCGATGTCCCAGCCGAAAATGCCTGCCAGCTCCATGGTGAGCCGGTCGGTCAGCCCTGCTTTCTGGCTGGCAAGAAACAGTGAGTCGTTGATTTTTCCTTCCACATAGGCGGTTCGAACCTGTGGCTCAAATACGATTTTTTCAGCAATATAGCCGTTATCTGTCTTCTGAAACAGAAGATGGTTCAGCCGGTCACGGACATAGCGGAACTGGGTTAACTCGTTCTTCGAATTGATTCTGAAATTCAGTGTTTGTCCTGGACGGATATCTGCGAGTAGTCTTCCATAGTTTGGGGTTTTGCTGATGTCATAGACGACCCTGGCTCCCAGGCCCTGCTTTGCAAACAGGCTGGAAAGGTTATCGCCGCTTTCGACCACCAGACTTTGCCACCTGCCCAGTGTCGCCAGTTCCCGGGTTTTTCTTTCAGCTTCTTCCCTGGCGCGGCGTGTAGCCTCTGAATCAGTTCTGAGTGTTTCCACAAGCATTGGCTGAGCTGGCTGTGTTATTTCAAGCAGCTCTTTTCCGGGGGACTCTTCTGAAAGCGACTTGTGTTTGAGAGGGCCGGGCTTTAATCCATCAATTTTCAATGGAATACGGGTTTTATTGGCTTCAACGTCTGTAGAAGGCACTAAACCAATTAATAAGAGCACAACAATCGTTACACCTGTAACCAGCATCAGGTGTCGTCTGGGGAAATAGGGCAGGCGACCGTTTTGACGGCGAACACGGGTTGCACCTGTTAAAACAACCTTTGTCATTTTGATCTGTAACTTTTGATCCGTAACAAGAGTAATTTTATTGCAATATAAGCAAATTATAACGTTAAAAACTACCTGATGGGTTGATATATAGCTATAAGCGATTTGAAAAAAGGTCAGCTGAGGCTACCTTTGCAGTTCTGGTGCTTGTTTTCAGAAGCTCAACGGGTTGTCTTCTGAGCCCTTTTTGTATGGAAAAATACTATACAGCTTTGTTCTTGAGCAGTTTTTCATGTATTTTGTGCGATCCAATTTTTTATCAAGACCCGCATGTGCAGGAAACACTAATGTCTGAGAATCAAAACCCACTGCTGAAAGATCTGCAGGCCCGCCAGCTCATCGCGCAGACCACTGCCGTCGAGGAACTGGACGCTCATCTGAGCGAACAGCCTCGGGTTCTTTATTGCGGCTTTGATCCGACGGCAGACAGTCTGCATCTGGGCCATCTGGTGCCTCTGCTGGTACTGAAGCGTTTCCAGATGGCAGGTCATAAGCCTATTGCCCTGGTAGGCGGTGCAACAGGCTTGATTGGTGATCCAAGTTTCAAGGCTGCCGAACGTCAGCTGAACACGCCAGACGTCGTTGCTGGCTGGGTCGACAAAATCAAAGGTCAGGTCAGTCAGTTTATTGACTTTGATTGCGGTGAAAACTCTGCAATGGTGGTGAATAACCTGGATTGGACTGGCGAGATGACTGCGCTGGACTTCCTGCGTGATATTGGCAAGCACTTCTCTGTCAATGCCATGATTAACAAAGAGTCTGTTCAGCAGCGTCTGAACCGTGAAGGGGCAGGTATCTCCTTTACTGAATTTTCCTACGCCCTGCTGCAGGGAATGGACTTTGCCGAACTGAACAGGCGTTACGACTGCACGATGCAGATTGGGGGCAGTGACCAGTGGGGCAACATCGTTGGTGGTATCGATCTGGCCCGTCGTATGAATCAGGCGCGGGCTTTTGGCCTCACAGTGCCGCTGATTACCAAGTCTGATGGCACCAAGTTTGGTAAGACTGAGGGCGGAGCGGTATGGCTGGACTCTTCTAAAACGTCCCAGTACGCGTTTTACCAGTTCTGGATGAACACTGCGGACGCTGACGTATACCGCTTTATGAGCTTCTTCACCTTCCTGAGTCAGGAAGAGATTGATGGTATTAAGAAAGCCGATGAAGAGCGTGAAGGTCGCCCTGAAGCTCAGCGCATTCTGGCTCGTGAAGTGACTCGCCTGGTGCATGGCGAAGAAGGCCTGCAGGCTGCAGAGCGTATTACGGAGTCCCTGTTCTCTGGTGATATCTCCAATCTGTCTGAAACCGATCTGGAACAGCTGAAGCAGGATGGCCTGCCAAGTGCAACCATTCAGCTGGACGAGCTGGAAGGTCAGGCAATGACCCAGCTGTTTGCTGAAGTTGGCATGGTAAAATCAGGCAAGCAGGTAAAAGATGCCCTGGGTCGTAATGCCGTATTCTTTAACGGTGAAGCCCGTGGTGCCGCTGACAACATGAACCTGACTGAATGCTTTGCAAAAGATAATGCTCTGTTTGGTCGTTTCTTCCTGGTTAAGCTGGGTAAGAAAAACCATTTCCTGTTTGAAGTGGTATAACCTGAAGCTTATTTGAAAACGCCGCTTTGCCCGTTGGGTAAAGCGGCGTTTTTGTTTTCGCTCCGAAGGTTTTGAAAGGTGCTACTTCTCTTTAAATTTAAGGCACGAGTAACGGGAACACTTCATATCATCCGGCCAGATATCCAGCGGTATGCCTGCTTTCTGTTTTAGGTGCTGTAAAAACTGTTTCGCAGCAGGAAGCTGTTCCCAGACCTGCGGTAAAAAGGTAGCCCGGTAGATCGCATTTTCTATCACCAGTCCATCCTGACCGGGAATAAGCTGTTGCAGCAGATCGTCCTCAGAACTGACGCTCATTTCTGACAAAGGGCTAAGAATTGAGATTTCAACGTCTATCTCGGTAAGTTCCGCCTGGGATACCGGCTGAAAACGTGTATCCCTAAATGCGGCTGCAAAAGCGTTATAGATAATATCTTCTATTAGCGGGCGTCTGACCTCCAATGACCCAATACAACCTCGCAGGTCGCCCTGTTTCTGCAGTGTTACAAAGGTTGCCCGGTGCTCATAAAAAACTGGAGGAAAATTACCTTCCGGTGTTTCCGGAGGCAACCCTTGTCGACAGCTGTCGGCTATGGTTTTTCTGGCAAGGCGGAGCAGTTCTTTTTGTTGAGGTAAGCTCAGTTCCATCGCGGTGAATCCCTGACGTTCCATCACTGAATGGCAAAGGCGCCATAACCCACAACCCGTTTTTTATCACCGGCGGTGTCACCGGAATTGCGAACATCCAGAGTCTGTACTTCCATCCCCCGCCTCTGGGCTACTTTCAGCATGCCATTGATGGGGCAGCAGCCGCAAGCCTGCCCTCCTGTCAGATCAGTGGTTAACTGTTCTATGGCTTTTACTGTGAGATCATCCCGCCGCTGGGCTTCTTCGTAGGCATGATAATGACTAAGGTCAGAACTGATGACGATCAGGGTGTCTTCCTTACCCCACAGAAAATCAATGACTTCTGCCACCACCAGGGCTGAAGCCTGACCAACGACGAGAGGAACCAGACTGAAATCCTCAAGACAGGATTGTAAAAACGGGAGCTGTACTTCAAGGCTGTGTTCTCTGGCGTGGGCCAGGGGAAGCGTCTGCACCTGACTGAACCGGCTGAGTGCTGCCATGGCAGGGCCGTCCAGATGAATGCTGCCCAGCGGTGTTATGAAATGATCGGCATCCGGCAGTGCCAGACCTTCGAAGGCTACCTGATGGGAAGGCCCCAGCAGTACCACCCGGCGAATGTTATTACGGAAGGGTTCCAGCAACTGGTAAGCACTGGCTGCCACCGGCCCGGAATAGATATAACCTGCATGGGGAACAATCAATGCCTTGGGAGAAAGGTCTCGCTGTTCAGCTTCATGAAGCATATTCGAAACGACCTTCTGAAGTATGGCAGGGTCATCAGGGTAGAAGGTTCCGGCCACGGCAGGTTGGCGAGCAGTCATTGAGTCATCCCCCGGAGAAATAAGCCCTATAATTATAGCCAGCGTTTTTGCATTTCTTTGACAGAATGGACTGTTTGATTTTGAGTGACATGAAAAACAGATTATCCCTGTTTAACGCAGGGCTCGAGTCATTTATCAGGAAGTCGGCTAATCGTTGAGCTGGATCAAATTGTACCAGTACAGTCCTTTTCAGAGTGATGTTTTGACAATAGTGTGTAATGAGAGTATGTAGATAATTTGGACAGCGTTGAATAAGTAGGGAGGGGGACTATGAGTCAGAATACTGTCCGGCATCCTCCTGAGTACTGGCCAACTCAGTGGTGGCACTTACTTGACGATAGTCGTATTCAATGTGATGTTTGCCCCCGGGCCTGTAAATTGAGAGAAGGGCAGCAGGGGCTTTGTTTTGTCAGAGCCCGTCATAATGATCAGATTGTACTGACCAGCTATGGCCGCTCCAGCGGCTTCTGTATCGACCCTATTGAAAAAAAACCGTTAAATCATTTCCTGCCGGGAACGCCTGTACTCTCTTTTGGAACCGCCGGCTGCAATCTTGCCTGCAAGTTCTGCCAGAACTGGGATATGAGCAAATCAAGAGAGATGGATACACTTGCTGATCAGGCTATGCCTGAGTCTCTTGCCCAGGCTGCATTGCAGTCCGGGTGTCGCAGCATGGCATTTACCTATAACGATCCGGTCATTTTTATGGAGTATGCAATAGACGTTGCCCAGGCCGGGCATGAACTGGACATTAAATCGGTGGCGGTCAGTGCCGGGTATATCTGTGAAAAGCCCCGCGAGCAGTTTTACCGATATATTGATGCGGCGAATATTGACCTGAAAGCTTTCACTGAATCGTTTTATAAAAAAATCTGTGGTGGATCACTACAGCCGGTTCTGGAAACTCTGGTCTATTTGAAGCAGGAGACCAGTGTCTGGTTTGAGATTACAACGTTGCTGATTCCCGGAGAAAATGATTCGGACGACGAGTTGCATACCATGTCTTCCTGGATTGTGGATAACCTGGGAACAGATATTCCGCTTCATTTCACCGCTTTTCACCCTGACTGGAAAATGATGGATCATGCTCATACGCCGGGCAGCACACTCTCCCGAGCCAGAGATATCGCCCTGTCCTATGGGTTGAAATACGTTTATACCGGTAATGTCCATGACCGTGAGGGCGGTAGCACCTGGTGCCATCAGTGTGGAACCCTGCTGATTGAGCGTGACTGGTATCAGCTGGGAGCCTGGAATATTCACCAGGGGGCCTGCCAGCAGTGCGGGACACCTGTTGCCGGTGTGTTTGAACAGGCTCCCGGAAACTGGGGGCGAAAACGCATTCCCGTGAAGATGATGAACTGATTTATTTATTCATTTCAGCGGGTTCAGGTTGCCAACAGGCAGGACCTCCTCACCAAACTGCTCGTTGATTACTTCAGCCATTGCCAGATAAACGGCACTGGCACCACAAATTATGCCTTCCCAGCCAGTGTTCCAATTTGTTCTGAGCCAGTGAAGTCTCTGGCAGCAAGAAGAATAAACAGTAATGCCAGGGAGGCAAAAACAAATTGTAAGGATTTGTTCACTTTTGGCGTGGCGAAAAACATAAACAGGGTGAGCAGCCCCCATGAGAGCAGATACCAGCCCATATAGACGTCAGGTGTTTCAGTCGCAATACCGAATTCAGGCAACAGCAGTAATAACACAAAGCTGACCCAGAACAGGCCATAAGAGGTGAATGCAGCGACACCAAACGTGTTGCCTTTTCTGAACTCCATCATTCCCGCAATAATCTGGGCAAAGCCGCCATACACCAGCTCCATGGCAAGGATCATGGCACAAGAAGCCTGCATTGTGAATGTTTAACAGGATGGTGGTCATACCAAACCCCATTAACCCCAAAGGCGCAGGATTTGCCAAAGTATTGGGCTGATTGCTCATGGTTTTACCACTCTTTTAAGTGTCGTGTTGTAACAGGCAGAGCATAGATAACCCTCAAACTGACTGTTGAATTAATTTTGAATAACAGTACTGGAAGACAGAAGAAAACTCTGAACTATCGAAATGAGAAACCTTCGGCTACTTTTTCTTCAACTATTTTTTCTTCGACTACCTTTGCATGGGGTGTAGCAGTTGCCTTACAGATGGCTGTTCACCAACGCTTTCACAAATAAAAGTATTCGGGAGTTGTCGTGAAATCCAGAGCGTTATTTTCGTTGCCTGTGAAATTAGCAGTCCTTGGTGGACTATCAGGATTTATTCAACCGGCAATGCTTGCTGCTGAACCTGAAGTCAACTTTGATCAGCAGAATAAAACGGCCCGCTTTAAATACACGGAAACCCACACCGATGTTTTAGATTTAAAAGTAGATACCTCAAAAGTCTGGAAAGCGCCAGAGCAGGATGTGTATTACTTTAAGGCTATCGATGTTAATGGTGATTTAGCGAGTGGGCGTTTTCTTCCTATTGAAAAAATTCCTCCATCTCAACTGGTCAGTGCCAGAAAGGTCAGTGCTGTTTTATCGCAACCGGCCATCGCTGACCGGATGATGCACGAAGCTTCACTGCATGCTTATGACAGCTTTACCCGCCTGACAAGCAGCATTTTGGGAGGCAGGATTCCCGCAGCAGCCCTGTCCGGAAACCGTAACGTCGGGCTTTATGATCAGCCTTCCTCCCACTGGCTGGCGCAGCAGGAGCCCGATCCTGATGATGCTGTGGACTATCTTGGACAGGAAGAGCTTGGACAGGAAGAGCTGGGGCAGGGAGACGTCGCTGCTGATCACGATACGTTTTACAGCTATTCCCAGACGGTTACGGAGGGGGCAAAGGCTTTTATTTACGGGGAATGGTTCGGGCTGATGCAGGTCTATGGCCATTTTCTGGATCAGAAGAAAGTTAAAGATATGGCCGGGTTTAAATCAAACGGCTATGGGGTGCAGATGTCCCTGCTCCGCCCGGTTGGCAACGAATGGCTGATAGGTGTTTATGGTGCCTGGCAAAAGCTCACGGCTGACCTGAAAGATTTTAATGGTGAGGTTGAATCGGGAACCTGGCGTCTTGGCCCCGCCATCGCCTGGCGGCATGGTTTCCTGCATGCTGAAGGACTGGTGACGTATAACTGGAATACGATTGACAGTAAAGCTCACAGCTACAAGGCGGACTATAAAAGCAAACAATGGGATGTTTATGCCCGTGGTGGTTATGACTTTGATTTAAATTACATGTCTACAGGACTAACACTCACACCTGAAGTACAGCTGATGTATGTCAATCAGCAACGTGACGACTTCAACTGGTTTACCCAGATGGTGAAAAAAGGCAAGAGCAGTGGCTGGGTGTCACGGCTGGGGGCGGTGCTTACTTATGAACGGGTGCAATTCAGTCAGCCGTTTGAGCTTAAACTCTCTCTGGGCTGGCAGCATTCCGATTTGAAAACCGATGACCTGGAAGTAGAGGGAAAGAAGAAAAAATACGATTATTATGACCAGAACGGTGCTTACTACTCTGTCGGGCTCGATACTTTTCTTAATGAACGGTTAAACATGAGCCTGGGCTATGGCGGCGTCTGGATGAAAGAATCGTTGTCCCATCATATTCTTGCCGGGCTGGAATTTCGTTTTTGATTGCAGGTGACGAGCATCAGGGGTGATTCTTTATGTCGCCCTTGTGCTGACGACATGTGTTTGAGATTAAGATAGTTCGGAAAAAACGTTTTTTGAAGGTTGATAAGTTATTTATTGGCTTTGTAGCCACTTGCCGAAGATAAAAGATATTGTCGACATAGAGTAAAGATGTTGTTACGTAATTTTGTCGGAAAGTATGTCGATTAGTTTGCATACACCTTGGTTGTGAAAAACTTTAGTCTTTCTTTCTGCGAATTTGATGGCCAGGTTGTTTCTTTGGGTCATTTCTGTCTATGGAAGAGAAGTTAAGGTTGTTCTGAGTGAAACCGTTTAAGATCGCCGCATTATCCGCTGCCGTGATGATGTCACTGACTGGCTGTAGTTATGAAAATAAGCCAGCTGATACCCCGGAGCAGCCACCTTTAGCCGAGTGTAAAACCCTTTACAATACGCCTGAAGTCGTTGTTAAAGGTAATAATCACGAACTGACGGCTCAAACTATTACCATTGGTGCCACGGGCGATATGCACGGCCGTATCTGGGCTTATGATTATGCTCTGGATCGTGAAGACAGCAGTGCTGGTTTCTCCAAAATCGCTACCCTGCTGAAAAAAGAGCGGATCAACAACCCTGACATGATCATGATCGATCTGGGTGATACGGTTCAGGGTAACTCTGCCGAGTTGTTTAACAACATGCCAATTCACCCAGTGGTCGAAACCATGAACATCATGGAGTATGATCTGTGGGTACCGGGTAACCACGAATTTGATTTTGAGCGCAGCTTCCTCGACCGCAACCTGGTTGGTTTTAATGGGTCTGTGGTCTCCTCCAACATTATCTGGGACAAGAACTCTGACACTTGTTCAGCCAACTCCGAAAACGTCCCTTTCCTGCCTGGCTTTCAGATTTTTGATGTTAATGGTGCCAAAGTCGCTGTTGTCGGTGTAACCCCGTCGCTGGTGCCAAACTGGCAGGCGTCAAACCCTGATAACTTCCGCAACCTGGATTTTACCAATGAAGTAGAAGCGATTAGCGCATCTGTTCAGCAGGCTATTCAGAAGTACTCTCCTGATGTTGTGATTGGTGCTCTCCATCTGGGTCGCTGGGAAGCTGGTACAGGTGTCTACGAAGTAGCTTCCAAAATGGCGGACAAGTTCGATGTGATCTTTATGGGTCACGAACATGCCCAGTTTATTGAGCAGATGTATCATAATGACCCGGTTGAAGGCGGTATGAAAGACATTACCGTTGATGGTAATGCTCAAGAGGAAGATAAAGATCTGGCAGGTATTTACAACGAGCTGAACCGTCACACCAAGGTTAAGGTTATTGAACCTGGCAAATGGGGCTGGGCGCTGGCCAAGGCTGAGATTGAGCTGAAAAAAGACACGGACGGCAACTGGAATATCGTTGATACGACACTGTCTAACCAGGTTGTGACGGACATTGAAGAAAGTGTTGAGATTCAGGATAAGTTCCGTGATACCCACAAAACATCTGTTGATGATGCCAATCAGGTGATTGGTAGAGTTGAGGGTTACTTTACCAACTCTCCAACAGGTTATGTGGATGAAGCGACTAACGAAAACTATGAGTTTGTAGAAGGTTTTGGTCCGCGTCTGTACACGACAATCCATCACGCTAAAGTGGCTGATATGCCTTTGGTTGATTTAATTAACCAGCTGCAGGTCAGCAGGGTAGAAGAAGTATTTGCTAAAGATAGCAGCATCAGCCACACGACCGTAGACGTGTCTGCAGCGGCACTGTTTGCAGACACTTCGAATCTGGTAGACGGTCAGGAATATCGTAAAAAAGACAGTTCTAACCTGTATATGTACGACAATATGCTAGTTGCTGTGGAAATCAGTGGCGCAAACCTGAAAGACTATATGGAGTGGTCTTACACTTATCTGAAGGGGTATCAGGAGGGAGATTTAACCGTTTCTTTCAATACCGATATTCCATCGTTCAATTACGATCTGTTTGATGGTGAGGGCTTTCGGTATGAAGTGGACCTGTCAAAGGCTCCTCGTGTGAATGGTCATGACGGAAAGCGAATCATCATCCATGAAATTGCAGGTGCGGCGTTTGATGAAAACGCTACTTATGTTCTGGCCATTAACGACTATCGCTATGGCTCCACCTTGTTGCCAATGGGCTGGATCACCGAAGATGACAAACTCTGGGACTCTTCTAATGAGACTGTTTACGCTATTCGTGACATGCTGACTGAAAAGGTTGCAAAGCAGGGTGGCCTCAAGCGTGAAGACTATGTTAACCAGAACTGGTTTATTACCCAGTATGGTCAAGCAGACGACAATGGGAAGGTGACTGATAAAGGCGCGATTCTGGCTCTGCGCGAAGATGGTGGTGCTGGTCAGGAATTGTGGGAACGTCTGGTCAACAAAGAGATCTGTGTTGTACTCGAAGGTGACCGGACCCGGGCTATTGGTGTATCAGTGAACATCAACGATGAAAGCTCCTGGTATGAAAACCCTGAATTCAGTAAAGACGCTAGCCAGGAAGACCTATACAGAGGTTGCTCCAGCTAAACTGGTGTAGATTTTTTCAGACTTCTGAAAACAAACAGGGCGCATTTTACATGCGCCCTGTTTGTTTTGGTGACTGACATGCTAAAACGATTGTTATTTCCTGCAACGGTTTTTCTGCTGGCTACGTTTATTCTCTGGTATTCGCCCCAGGTCAGCGAAAGTTTTCGTCCCGCGCGCCTATAACCCACAACACCTGGTGCGTGCTCAGGTGGTTGAGGTGCTGCTTGAAGAAGTCAGGCCGGATAATGCTGTTCCAAGCATTGTCACTGGTCGTCAGCAGCTTCTGGTAAAAATTCTTGAAGGCGATCAGACGGGTGAAGAACATAAGGTGATGAACAACATTAGTCGCCTGCACAATGTCTACGTCCAGCCGGGAGATGAGTTTATATTACTGATTCGCCAGCGCGGTGATTCCGAAATCTACTGGCCGTTCAACCACGACCGGGCGGGGGCGGTGTACTGGATGCTGGGCCTGATGGTGGCACTAATCCTGATCATGGGAAAAATGCAGGGGCTGAACTCCATTGTTTCCCTGTACTTTACCGGTTCTCTACTGATCGGTGTTTTAATTCCCGGGTTGTTTGCCGGGTTGAACCCTGTATTGCTGACCATTGGGCTGATGGCTGTAAAAATAGTGGTCAATTTCCTGCTCGTGGCAGGCTATAACCGAAAATCCCTGGTGGCCATGCTGGGAACCCTGGGAGGGGTGATTGTTGCCGGTGTTATTGCACAGTTTTTTGGTGAAATGGCTCAACTGAATGGTCTGTATCTGGATAAAGGCGAAGACCTGATCTATCTGGGGAGTAATAACCAGCTTCAGGTGCGCTGGCTGTTGTTTGTAGCCATTATGATTTCTGCCCTGGGTGCCGTCATGGATGTCGCAATTTCCATGGTGTCTTCTTACCATGAATTGCGGGAGGTCAGCCCGGAGCAGCCGGAAAGTGAACGACTGCTTGCAACTATTAATATTGGTCGTGACATTATGGGGACAATGACCAATACACTGATTCTCGCGTTTGTCGGAAGCTCCCTGACCACCATCATGATGGTTTGGGGATTCCAGATGCCCGTGATTCAGTTTATGAATATTCCGGCCATTTCTCTTGCCATGATTCATGGTCTGGCAGGAAGTATCGGATTGATTATGACGATTCCAATCACCGTACTGTTTGCCAGTCTGGTTTATAACCGGAAAGGCAGCTAAAAAGCAGGCGGGACATTCTCATGTCCCGCACTATTGTCCCGTACTATTGCTTCAGGACAATGCTTCAGGAAGAAGCTTGTCAGCTGCCCTCTTTAGACAACTCTGAAATTTCTTTCAGACGGTTGACCACTTTGAAGTTCAAAGAACCTTTGGTGTATTCCCCTTTGCTATTCAGACTTCCCGGCTTGCAGCCGGTCAGCAGCTCCAGTGCTTCTTCCGCATGATTAACGGCATAAACACTGAACTGTTTTGCCCGAACAGCATCGACCACTTTTTGATGCAGCATCAGGTTGCGGACGTTGGCTGCGGGAATAATAACCCCCTGGTCGCCTGTCAGTCCGCGGGCAGCACAGAGATCAAAGAAACCTTCAATCTTCTCGTTCACGCCGCCAATAGCCTGCACCTCGCCGTATTGGTTCATGGAGCCAGTCACGGCAAAGCTTTGTTTAATAGGGGTGTCGGTCAGGGCAGAAATCAGACAGCACAACTCTGCCAGTGAGGCGCTGTCGCCATCGATATAACCATAAGATTGCTCCATCGCCAGACTGGCAGAAATGGCCAGAGGGAATTTCTGAGCATACTTGTTACCCAGGTAGCCAGAGATAATCATAACCCCCTTGGAGTGAATGGCCTGACCCAGCTGAACTTCCCGTTCAATATCCACGACACCCTGAGAGCCCGGGTAAACGGCTGCAGTAATTCGGGCCGGTGAGCCAAAACTGGTGTCGCCAATGGAGAGTACGGTAAGACCGTTGATCTTGCCGACTTTCTCCCCTTCTGAATCGATCAGAATGCTGCCTTCCAGCATTTCGTCCAGAATCTGCTTGCTGACCCTGCCGGTACGTTCAGCCTTGGCAGCAATAGCGCGATCAACGTGTTCGTGATTGATTTTGCGACCCCGACCCATGCGACGAATAAAATCGGCTTCTGCCAACAGGTCAAACAGATCGCCGATTTTGGCTGACATTTCGCGCTGATGCTCAGCCATACGGGAACTCTGCTCAACCATACGAGACACTGCAGAAGCGGTCAGGGGTGGATAGCCTTCATCGTCTGCCCGGTTTTTTAAAAGCTGGGAGAATGCCTGAACCGAGTCCGGATCACGGACAATACGGTCGTCGAAGTCGACCAGAACCCTAAACATTTCATGGAAATCCGGGTCGAGTTGTTGCAGGACATAATAAATGTCCCTTGAGCCTACCAGAATAATTTTGACATTCAGGGGTATTACTTCCGGATTCAGGGTAATGGTATTAAGCATTCCCAGTTCCGCATAGGGTGACTCAATTTTCAGCTGTTTCTCTTTAAGCGCACGTTTCAGAGCTTCCCAGACAAAAGGTTCTTCCAGCAGTTTATTAGCATCGAGCAACAGATAGCCGCCATTGGCCTGATGCAGTGAGCCAGGGCAGATCTGGCGGTAGTTGGTGACCAGCGCTCCCATTTCACTGGCGTATTCGATGCGACCAAACAGGTTTTTGTAGCTCGGGTGTGATTCGTAAATAACCGGGGCTACCCCGTTGTCTTCCATCGCCACCACCAGATTCGGAGCGTACAGCTCGATCAGTGCTGCCCGTTTGCTGGAATCTTCTTTGGATTCCATTGCCCTGTCGTCTGCCAGCAGGTCAATAACGGAACGATGCAGGTGCTGTTTCACGGCCTCCAGGTATTTCAGAACGTTTTTCTGGTTGCTGTATTCCTTTCGCAGTGGTTTCAGCAGCGGTTCCAGCGCTTGGTCAATGGTGTTCTGGTTCAGCTTCTGCAGCTTTTCGTTCGACTCCCGCTTCCACTGTGGTAACTCGACCAGTGACTCATTGAGCATGGTTTCCAGCTCACCGATGTCGTTATTAAATTTGGTGCGTTTTTCATCCGGTAGCTGGGCGAATTCCGTTTCGTCCATGGCTTTGCCTTTCTGCATCGGGGTAAAACTGAGCGAGCCCTGTTCTCTGTAGAGGGCAATATCACGTTTCAGTGCTTCCTGCTCAATTTCATCAATAGTCTGGTCGTAGCGTTTGTTAAACTCTCTTTCAATCAGACTTTTCCGCTGCTGATAGGTGGGGTTCTCAAAGGCTGCCGGGAATGTCAGCAGAAGGCTGTCGACGAACTCGTCAAAATGTTTTTGTAATTTGTTGCCATGACCTGCCGGTAGTTGCAAGACTTTGGGTTCGCGGGTGTTATCAAAATTATTAATGTATGCCCAGTCGTCGGGTGGACTCTGACGTTTGGCTTCGGTTTCCAGGTATTTCCGCAAATAGGACATTCGTCCAGTACCAGATTCGCCCATAACATAAATGTTATAGCCGGTCCGGTGCATGGCCACTCCGAACTGGATAGCGCTGGTGGCACGCTCCTGCCCCAGGATGCCAACATAGTTCTCTAACTCGTCGGTTGATTTAAAGCCGAGCTCCTTGACTGGCTGTTTTGCAATAAGTTGATTGGTTGATAATTTGAGTTTTTTCACTAAAGCCTGCCACTTACCTTTCTATGATTCCAAATGATGACGAACACCTTTGTGGAAAAAACGTCCACATTGCAGGCGCTGCACGAGCTACCAATCGACTCGTTCAATATCATGTGTGAATAGGATAATGCTTTTTAACAATAGATGTTACGGCTCGCCGAAAAAAACTACCGACTTTTGCAGTAGATACCGATAAAGTAATCAATGTGAGTGCATTAAATGGAACACTTGTACTTTTTAGTATGAAAATGCAGCTCCTTAAGCTCTGTAGCAATCCTGGTTTGCAGTGCTTTGTTATTGAGACGTATCAGGGATTGGAGGTGACGGGTGAGACGTGTGATCAGGCTTTTAACTTTTCTTGGATTATTATGCGCTTTTACAACGGTGGCCGCAGATGCAGTGGTGACCAGGCTTGAAAATCTGGTGTCTGAATTGCCCGAGGGCAGCGTTTACTCAATACAGGTCAGGGACCCGATAAAAGGTAAGGTTCTTTTTGAACAGGGGGCTCATCTTAACCTGATACCTGCCAGCACCTTAAAAGTACTCACCGCGACCCTTGCTTATGATGCTTTAGGACAGGAGTTCCGTTATAGCACACACATCGCATCAGAAAACAAAGTCACCGGAAAAGGAGTGGTAAACGGTGCGGTCATGTTGTCGTTCAGTGGCGATCCGTCGCTTAAACGGGAACACCTGAATGATTTAGTGGTTCAGCTGAAAGAGAATAAGATCGACACCATCGCCGGTGACCTCTGGCTCGATGGCGCAGTGTATTCTGGGTACGACCGTGCAGGTGGCGTGAGCTGGGATGATTTGAATATCTGTTTTGCGGCCCCGGCAGCGGCAATGATTCTTGACCGTAACTGTTTCTATGGCTGGTTAAAACCGGGCAAGAAGGAAGGTGATCCGGCAATCATGGAATACGACAGGCCCGAATGGAATCTGGAAGTGGATAATCGGGTCGTGACTCAGAAGTCACCGGACGAGGAGCGCTGTACCCAGAAGGTTCGCCCATCAGCAGAGTATGAGTACGAATTGCAGGGGTGTATCGCCCCTGAATCCAGACCCTTGCGAATGGCTTTTTCGGTCAGCAATGTCGAGCGAGCCGTTGAACGTTTCATGTATGGATTGCTGGAACAGCACGATATCAGTCTCAAAGGGCGGATTATTGCCGGACGGCCTGAACTGAACATGCCCTACACGATTGCGGAACATCATTCTCAGCCTCTGCCAGAGCTGCTACGTCCGGTTCTGGAAGATTCCGACAACCTGTACTCGGACAGCATTCTGAAAACGGTCGGGCGTCAGACATCCGGTAAGGCCGGTTCCTATGAGACGGGCATTGAGTCGGCACGGACACTTCTGGGTAATAAAGGTGTGGGCTTTGGAAGCAGTCGGCTTGTCGATGGTTCGGGTCTGTCCCGGTACAATTTTATCAGTGCTGCAACGCTGGTGGATATCCTGATGCTGGGCTGGAAGCAGTGGGGCGAGGAGAGTCCGTGGTTGAATCAACGCAAGCGCAAAGAGCAATGGTTTAAAACAGGCTATATGAGTGGTGTCCGCAGCATGGCCGGATACGTTTTTCCAGACAATGGCAGGCCGCTGGTTTTTGCAGTGATTTTAAATGGTTTGATGCCACCTCTGCCCGCTACAGACAAGGAAATGCGGGCGTTCCGACAGGATATCAGGGCATTTCATCGTTCGTTTTTGAAAGTGCTGGGTGATTCCGGTAAAACGTTAGATATAAGCGCCAAATAGTTGCTAAGTAATTGCTAAATAGTTGTCAGGTAGTTGGAGCCAGGCACTTCTCAACATTTGAAATTAATCAGGGAGCTTCTATATTCCTTGACGGCAAATAATAAAGATTAATAACAGACTGCTTATTTCAGGAATTGCTTATTTCGGAGCAGCAGCCTGTTGAATTTCGAATGTATAACCACAAATGCAGGATCACAGCAGGATCAAAAAGTCACTTCTCTGAAACTCAATACGGTTGTCCAACGGTAACAGGGCAATTGTGCTTTTATGTGCAGGCCTTGTTTAGATGTGTAGGTAAAGGCTTAGATGTGTAGGTGAAAGGCATAGAGGTGTGGGTGAAAGGCATAGGTGACAGGTTGCATTCGCAGGAGCGTTAAAGAGTTTTAACAAAGCAACTGGAGACTGGATGGGGCGACGATGATCAAGATCGACAACCTGAAAAAGTCCTTTGGCGATTTTTGTGCGGTGGATGGCATTACTTTTTCCGTAGGTCAGGGAGAAGTGCTTGGCTTTCTGGGGCCTAACGGTGCCGGTAAATCCACAACCATGAAAATGCTGACAGGATTTATTAAACCATCAGCAGGCACGGTGTCTGTTTTCGGCCACGATATTGAACAGGCGCCTTTGCAGGCCAAGCGCATTATTGGTTACCTGCCAGAAGGAGCGCCAGCCTATGGCGACATGACCGTTAGCCAGTATCTGGCCTTTATTGCAGAGGTGAGGGGCTTTTCCGGCGATGCACTCAGAAGCCGGGTTAAAAAGGTGGTTGGGCAACTGGCCTTGCAGTCTGTCCTGCATCGTCCGGTGGATAACCTGTCAAAAGGCTTCAAGCGTCGGGTTGGAATTGCACAGGCAATTATCCACGATCCTCAGGTATTGATTCTTGATGAGCCGACCGACGGCCTGGACCCAAACCAGAAACACCAGGTAAGGGAGTTAATTCGCAGCCTGTCGAAAGAAAAAATTGTCATCATCTCCACCCATATTCTGGAAGAGGTGACGGCGGTCTGTACCCGGGCAATGATTATTGCCAATGGCCGGGTTCTGGCTGACGCGACACCGGCAGAGCTGGAAGCCCGTTCCCGCTACCATCGGGCGGTAACGGTTGAACTGCATACGGATGACAGCCTTCTGCCTGCGATGCAGGGACTTCCCGGGGTTAAGGCAGTAGAAACGTCTGACTCCATGCCAGGCCGTTACACCCTGATTCCTGCTGATAATCGTTCAGTCTTCAGTGCATTGACCGACCTGATAGCGACTAAAGGCTGGGAGGTTAAGGAACTCTATGTTGAGAGTGGGCGTCTGGATGATGTGTTCAGGGAGCTGACAACCACAGGCGACAGTGTGGAGGTGGTGAAATGAAAGGCACCGGCATAATCTTTAAACGCGAGCTGGGGAGTTACTTTGCCACCCCTCTGGCTTATGTATTCATTGTTATCTTTCTGATGCTCACCGGAGCCTTTACCTTTTATCTGGGGCGCTTTTATGAAATGCGTCAGGCTGATCTGAGTGCATTTTTTAATTTTCACCCCTGGCTTTACCTGTTCCTGATTCCAGCCATCAGCATGAGGCTGTGGGCTGAAGAACGTAAAACAGGCACGCTGGAGCTGTTGCTGACCCTGCCCATCAGCCTTAAGCAGGCAGTGATGGGCAAGTTTCTTGCCGCATGGGTATTCAGTGGGATTGCCCTGCTGCTTACCTTTCCGATCTGGCTGACAGTGAACTACCTTGGGCAGCCTGATAATGGCGTGATACTGGCTGGTTACATTGGTAGCTGGCTCATGGCAGGAACATTTCTGGCGATAGGTTCCTGTCTGTCAGCGATGACGCAGAACCAGGTGATCGCTTTTATTATGACAGTTGTCGTTTGTTTTCTGTTTGTACTGGCTGGGTTTCCACTTGTTCTTGATGCTTTCAGGGGCTGGACACCTCAATGGCTGGTGGACGGCATTGCTGCACTGAGCTTCCTGACACATTTTGATGCGATCAGCAAAGGCGTTCTGGACTTGCGCGATGTGTTGTATTTCATCGTTATGATGCTGGCATGGCTGATTGCAACAGCCATCACCATTGATATGAAAAAAGCAGACTAAGGAGCTGTCCATGTCACCGACCCTGACAAAACGACTGTTTTCAAAGGCCGGCTTACTGGTGCTGGCCCTAGTCACCCTGCTGCTGACCATTGGTGTCAGTCAGCTGTTTAAAGGCGCACGTGTCGACCTTACTCAAGACCGGTTATACACCCTCTCTGAAGGTACACAGAACCTGCTGAAAAAACTGGATGGCAAGGCCACCCTGCAATTTTTCTACTCAGAAAATCAGACCCGGGAACTGCCTTTTCTGCGCAATTACGCCAGACGGGTAACCGAACTGCTGGAGGAGTATGTGCTGGCATCCAATGGCAAACTCCGGCTGGAAGTCATTGATCCAGAGCCTTTCTCAGAAAATGAAGACAAAGCAGCAGAATATGGCCTTCAGGCTGTCCCTCTGGGTGGTCCCGGTAAAGAAGCTTATATGGGACTGGTAATCACTAATGATGAAGACGACAGTAAACGTGAAGTGATCGGCTTTCTGCATCCGGATAAAGAACGTTTTCTGGAGTACGACATCAGTAAGCTGGTTTATTCAGTGGTACAAAAATCCCGCCCGAAAATCGGTCTGGTCAGCACCCTTCAGGTTAACGGCGGTTACGATATGATGAGCCGTCAGCCTTCCGGGCCGTGGATGAGTATTTCCCAGCTCAGGCAGATGTACGATGTTGATGATCTGGGTACAGCGTTTGACGTTATTCCTGAAGACATCAATCTGCTGGTGGTTATTCATCCAAAAGAGCTGACAGCCCGCACTCGCTACGCCATTGATCAATACGTTGTGGGGGGCGGTCATGCCCTCATTTTTGTTGACCCCAATGCAGAATCCGATCAGGCCGGTGGTGGCATGATGGGAGGGATGATGATGGGTATGGGCGGGGATAAGTCTTCCTCTTTGCCAACTCTGTTCAAAGCCTGGGGTATTGAGATGGACAAGAGCAAAGTGCTTGCTGACGGAACACTGGCACTCTCCGTAGGTTCACCATCCGGCCGGCCTGTCCGGCATCTGGGTATTCTTGGGCTTAATGAGCAAAGCTTTAACAATGATGATGTCATCACTTCCATGCTGAACAGTATCAATGTGGCTACTTCAGGCGCAGTGATCCAGCTGGAGGATGCTCCTACCGATGTCGAAGTACTGCTTCACTCCACTAAAAATGCCATGCTGATGGATGCATCGCTGTTTGCCATGCTGTTTGACCCCTCCTCTTTATACAAAGATTTTAAGGCTACTGGTATTGAATACCCACTGGCTGTCAGAGTAACCGGGATGGTCAAAACCGCTTTTCCAGATGGCAGACCTCCAGAGCCTGAGCCTGAAAAAGCAGAAACCGGTGAAGACGGCTTAAAAGCTGAGGAGGAAGAGGAAGAAGAACCTGCAACGGAAGCGAAGGAAAGCGAGGAAGAAATAAAAGCAGCAAAAGAGCTGCCAGCTCATATTGCAGCATCCATGCAGCCAGTCAATGTTATTGTGGTGGCGGACACTGACCTGTTAACTGATCGGCTCTGGGTTCAGAAGAACAACTTTTTCGGTCAGGATATTGTGCAGCCTTTTGCCAATAATGGCGACCTGCTGATTAATATGGTGGATAACCTGTTGGGGAATGCCGATCTGATCAGTATTCGCAGCCGTGGTCAGTTCTCTCGTCCTTTTGATAAGGTCAGTGAGCTGGAGCT
>NZ_JBEWTB010000003.1 GCF_040549045.1 Endozoicomonas sp. NE40
TTTGCAGTTAGCCAGGGTTCTCCCGGGTAAGCCTGTTCGTACCATTGCCGGGGAGTCTGACCACTGACTTTGATAGCCTTGGCACACTCCGCCAGCACCTTATCCCAGTGCTTTTTCTTAGCCGACATCAACAACCACTCCTTATCCCAGATTAATCCGGTCTAAAAGCTGCTGATAACGTTCATTCAGCGCACGGTTATCACTCTCAAGGGTCTGGTTGCGACTCTCCAGACTGGCTATCTGATCCCGCTGCGAACGGATAACAGATTCCAGCCCGTTAATACGGCTCTCAAGGTTCTCAATGGTGCGTTGTGATGACGATTTGATGGTTTCTAATTGTTCTTCCAGCTCTTTACGCAGCATGGAAGCAATTTCATTGTGTCGCTGGACGGCTAACAGTGCCGATTCGTCACGGATGCGACTGGCTTCAGCCTCCACAATGGGCTGCTTTAGTCGTTTAGTCATGTGCGTCCAGAAGCCGGAAACGCCGACACCAATAGCCACACCCATGCCCGTCATTTGGACGGGTGTAGCCGGTAAAGAAAGTAGTTGGGAAAGGAAGTCCATAAATAAGCCACTGATCTCGAATCAGGGCTTATTTGATGGGGAGTGTGGTGGGTTTGCTCTTAAATAAAATTATTGATGCCGGATCGGGATGATTGCGCTATGACGATCCGGCCAATCTGGCGCTCTACATGGTCGTCAACTGAATCAGGAAATTCAGCATTACTGTCACGAAGCCATTTCGCCTCAGCTTCCAAAACAGCTATTTCCTTTTGAGTTTCTTTGAGCCTGATTCCATTTTTCTCTCTCTGCGCTGTTACTTTGTTGTAGGCACACAGAATGTCATCAATTGGAGCGGAGTCGTATAAGAGGTTATGAAGCTCGTCCAGATTAATATTGTGATCTTTAGCCACTGGTTAGCCCGTCCTGATATTCAAGATATTGCCAAACAGCTCGGGTTGCCATTGTGTCCGCAAGAGCCCTGTGTGCAGTACCTTCCCAGCGATAACCAATATGACGGGCGGCGGCGGTCAGCTTTTGCCAACGGTAATCATCACGATAGTCATCCCACTCGCCATAGTGCCGAGAATATTTCAGCATACAGCACTGCACACTCTTTGCTGCTTTAAGCTCATCTTCCAGGAACATGCTGTCGTAACCGGCGTTGTAAATAATTACATCATGACCGGCCACCAGCTCATGTATTTTTGACCGAATATCGTCGTATGCTGGAGCATCCTTAACGTCATTAGGCGATATGCCGTGTATAGCCTGAGCTTCCGGCCATGCTGTTGCTCGTACCGGTTTAACCAGTGTGTTCAGCAAGGTTTGATGGTCATCAATGATGGCAATCTCAACAACCTCATCACTGTGATTCAGGCCTGTTGTTTCAGTGTCGATGTAGACGGTCATATTACTAACTTTCCTCAAGCACCAGCGTTTCCGGTGTGACTTGCTTCCCAACAAACGATTCACGCACAAAGACAATGCGGGAACCTGGCGTCATATCCTTGTATTCACCCTTGTAATAGCGTTCATGGGTTAGCTGTCGGTAATGGAATGACCGCATGTGATCTTTGGGGCTGGATTGTTGTTTGCCCACCAGCCCAAACGTTTTGGGAGAGTAGTTACCCTGAATGACTGGCTCGCCCTTTGATTTTGCATACCGTGAAGGGAATCCCGCTTTCAAGGCGGACGGTTCAGCTGCGGTATAAATAATTAGAGCGGCCACCAGCTTAAACAGCCGGTATTGCTGTTCCAGTTCTTGATCGGTCAGGCCGAAGGTTTGAACGCCAGACTTCTTCTGACCGGGTTGTGGTTGCTGCAATGAAAAATTGCCGCCAGATGAAGCTATCGCAAAAAACTCATCAACATTTTTCGCACTCACCGCTTGAATGAAGTCGTTCAGCTCAAAGGTCAGCTGCATGGTCATCGTTGTGGAGTAAGTAATGGTGATGGAGCGTGTTTGTGGTTTATAAACCGTTATGCCCTTTCGGTTGCCAAGGCTGTCCGTCACTATGACATCCATGGTGTGATCTGGCTTTAGTCCGTCGCTGTCCAGCTTCACGCCAATCGACTTATCCAGTACCTCACTCCACGTCTGATAATTCTGCGTAAACTTACCGATACTGACCAAACAGGACGGCATTACATAACCATCAATGCAATAGCCTTTAGGTGTGGCTAACACGAACTCCATGCTATCTTGCGGGATAAAATCCCCATTCTTCACGGAATACTTTGCCTGATATAAACGATCCAGAGCATCAGCACTTTCAGGAAAAACGATATTGCGGTCGTGGCTATAAATCCAACAGTACTCATTGAAAGCCTGAACCGCATTAATAGCACTTAACAGAGCCCTGATATCTTTGGCTTCGTGGTACATTGCCTGATAGATGACGGACAGGGCTGTAATGTGCTTTTCCTTTTCTGTCTTACGCCCTTTCAACAGATCAGGCATGAGCTTTTTAACGGTTAAGACACCCTCATCAATAGCACTGCTGTAAACGTTATACAGCTTGCGTTTACTCGACTTCATTCTGGTGATGACTCCTATTTTTTATCTGTCTTCATTGACTAAGTTCTATTTTTACAGCTGCTTTAACTGCGTCCACAATCCGGCAAAGATAAACGTAATCAGGGTTATCAGTGGTTGGTAGCTCTTCCCACCATTCATCCCCATAAGCGATAAACAACTCATCAACAAGAAATGGCAGTGATTCACGATTAATTCCAACACCTATTTTTTTACCTACCTGCTCATAATCAGTAATCGTGCTGTCGATATTCGATAACTTGCCTGCCAGATAGTAGCGGTCGCATGAATCGATAAATTCTGCAACCGAATCACACCCCATTGCTCCCCAGTAAGCAGTCCAAGCCTCACCGAAGCAATCAACGGTTAACTTGCCTCGCTGATTGCCTAAATCCTCAGTGATGAATGTTACCGGGTCTAACCGTTCCAGATCGGTGAGTAACCTTTTAGTCACTTTGCTTTCTGTGATTTTCATAGCTCTACTGCTTTATATCTTCTACACAACAGAGTTTGCTTTGTTGTGCTCGTCCAGAGTATCTACAGCTTGTTTAAGCTGCTTATGAGCGGCGGCAGTGCGCTCTTTGTGGATGCCCTGGTAGCGGATCAGGGTACGGGCTGCCCAGTGGACATCGTTATAAAGGGCTTCACGCTCTTTCATGCGTACAAGGTCAGAGTTTTCTCCGCTCAGCTCTGACATTTTTTTATCAATGGCTCGCAACAGGTAACGGTCACATAACGGATTGCCTTCAGGCTGGAATAGCCATTCGCCCAGTTCGGTACGGACGATATTACCGACTTTACGATCATCAGGAAGCATGACGGCATAGCTGTTTGATTCAGTGCAGTGAACAAACTCAGCGATAACTGTCTTGTAATATTCGTCACGGCTTGCTGTCCACACGTCATACGCTGCGTGAAACTCTCCTGACCACAGTTCGTGTACTGCTGCTTCAGCGGTAATGACAACAAATCGGCTGTCTCTGGCACGATATAGCACCAGACCGGTGGGTTTGAAATTGTCACCTTTCAGGCTCAACTCGTTGTAGTTGTGCTTGCTAATTGCGCTAACCGGCTTATCGATGACCAGACGGTTATCATGCTGGTCGGTCAACAGTGTGCCAAATGGCATATATCCATGCTCTTCACACTTAAAGCGGGCCTTTTCGCTGGCCTCACGTCCAATCATTTAATTCTCTCTCTCACGACAAACTGGCTCGAATTTGCTCTAACTCTTTTTGATAGCGATTCATTGATCGCCCATAGGGCTTATCTGGATGCGTATACACCAGCCAGTAACCTAATAAATCCAACAGACCATCAGGCATATCGGTTGGTTTACTACTCCTCCAGGTATCAACGGCCGGTGGGGTTACACTGCAAATCTCTGATATTTTGTATTTGTCCAACTGGTGCTTTTGCATCAGTACTTTCAGGACTTCGCCATTAGTAGCCATATTTGCCTCCACATAAGCAAAAAGGAGCCGGATTATAAAATCAGGCTCCCTATGACTAGCTCTTAACTTTTGGAGTCAATCCAGCCTAAAACTGACTTCAGGGCGTGCGCCTTGAAGGTCATGTAAGCGTATTCTCTTACATGGGGAACCAGCTCTGCGGGAATCTGCTCACTTAACTTTAAGTTACGAACTCGGTTATAATTGATAACTGTCACGGGTGGTTTCTCCTATTTTCTACTTCGTGATGCGTAGATGCGGGACGGCAATCCCTCTCTACACTTGCCTTTCGGGGGTGAGTCGCTTCATTTCCCCGAAAGGCAAAATCATTATAACCAAATTAGTAAATTTTACAAATTATATTTGTAAATATTATTAATAACTATTACTCCTACCCCTCCCAGAATTCCTCTGTACTCTTGTCCGCATATTGTTGCGGTGCTGCCTGTTGCTGATAGCCGCCTGCCTGATTAGGGTTCGGGTCTAACAACTGGATATCCCTGGCATTAATCTCTGTCGTGTAGCGATCCATGCCCTGTTGATCCTTCCATTGCCGGGTTTGTAGCTTACCCTCGACGTATAATTTAGAGCCCTTGCCGATCATCGGCGCCAACACCTCGGCCAGCTTCCCGATAACAACAACCCGATGCCATTCAGTACGATCCTGCCGGTTGCCCGTCTGCTTATCGATCCAGCTTTCTGACGTTGCCAGGTTGAAGTTCATAACCGGCGTGCCGTTGGTCGTCGCTCTCAGCTCTGGTACGTTGCCGGTATGTCCAATCAGAAATACCTTATTTACGCCTCTACCCATCTTCAGACTCCCCGGCAGCAAACACCTGGCGCATAACCCGGCAAGTAGTCAGGTACGCTGCAAACACCACCAGCACCGCAAGGCAATAGCGATACAGTGGAACGCTTCCCGTCGCAAACAGGCCAACAGAAGCCAGGACAAACAGGCAGTAACCGAGCCAACTGTTATCCGCCATCCATTTCAAAACTCTTAACACTCAGACTTTCCCTTAATTAACCGACTTAACTCTTTACACTGTTTTCGCACTTGTCCGAGTATCATGGCGTTGGCTCCAGTCACGACAATGACCGTCATTGCCAGCACGCCACCAGCGACCTTACCCATTTGCCAACCCGTTACTACGGTATAGATCAGCCTGAGATACAGGGCGCTGTTTACCACGCACAATGCGGCCACCAGCCTATTCACAAACAGGATTGACCGCATTGAAGAAAAATATTTAACGATGCCTGATCTGATCATCTTCGCAGAACTCAATAAATTGCCGCTGAAATTCTCGCCAGTCAGACCACGACTGCCTGAAAATTAACACGGCATAGGTCAGGGTCGGGATATACAACAATGCAAGACAGAAACGGATTGCCTGCTCCTTTGGGCCGACGACTTCAATGAATACAAACAGCTCCACCAGCAACAGAATGACTGTCGTACCCAGCACAGCGGCGAGTACGACGAACAGCAAGCTAATTATCTTTAGCTTTCTTAACTTTTTTTGAAGGTCGTGCAAAACTGGGTAGCTCCTCTAAAGTCTTTTTCAGGTTTTGACGGGCTTTAATGCGCTCCTGGAATGCCATGAAGAAGCCAACCGTTGCTAACAGGTAAAAAGCTCCCATAATCAGCTGACCTCCAATCTCGGTGACATCGGTAATATCCTGCTTTGCGATGCCCACCACGGCCAGCGAGGTATACAGCCCCATCAATACGCAGCCTGCCAGGTTTATGTTGTTCAGAATGTTGCTTCGTCTTGTTTTCAGATACAGCTCATACATACGGTTATGCCCTGTTACCTCTGTTTTGAAACCACTCAAGGGCTTCGTTAATTAATTCGTCTTCCCACCAGTCATCAATTTCCCGCCTCCGATGGCGGTCGTGGTAGAAGGTTGGCCCCAGGTAGCTGTGCCACTCCATAAACACACGTCTTCCGTCTGCTAGTGGCAACCGGTAAAACGGATTGTTAACGCCACAGACAATGGCCCGGACTCTGCTGGACTCAACATAAACACAACCCATTAACTCACCTCTAAACCCCTGTACCTGAGCACTGCCACAAGATCGTCCAGTGCTTCACCGTTATTCACCATCTTGCTGTCCGCTTTGACCACCAGCCAGCCCTGAGCGGCAGCGGCGTTATATTTGCGACAGTCACCGTTATAGCCTGTTGGCGTTAAGTGCCGTGATTTCTGTTTTACGCCGTTTTTGTATTTGCCGTGCTGGTATGTACCACCCTCCACTTCCAGGGCTACTTTCTGCGTTTCCCAGGCAAAATCGAACCGCCACCCTCTGACAGGATGGAACCGTAATTCTTTCGTTGGTGGTGGAATCTTTAACGCTTTGAGCTGCTGCTCCATAGCTGATTCCAATTTAGACGGAGAATAAAGCTGTTTGAGCGTGTTTTTGGGCTTTTCCTGAGCCTTACCCTTGCTGTAGCAGTAAACGCTGCTCTGGCGCAGTTTTTGGAACTCTGCTTCCGTTAATCTCACACGACCTCAGTGCATCGTTTCCGTTTTTGTATGAAAACGACGCTCACCGCATTTCTGACACTTCGATTCATAGTGGACGACACTGGGTTCGTATTCACTGCGTCTCTGGCTACCCTTTACTTCGATGAACGGACAGTCACGCAACAATCCACCCGCTTTGGAGCAAAATGCTTTACTGTCAGTCTGGTAGGCGGTCAGGGCATCGCTGATAGCCTTTACCGCCTGCTCCGGCGATTCGGACTGGATGGATTGGCCGATCATGTAAAACAGGCACTCAACCTGTTCATAGTGAACATCAGCCATATCGGCCGCTTGCTCCAGACCGGATATGGTTCCGGTGCGCACTTTGCCGGAGTCGCCTTCGGTAGCCGTTACATTGGCGAACCTGCCAGCCAGTGACCGTATCTCATTACCCAGCTTTGACGGGCTCATGCGTGCAGTCTCCTGCTCATAACGTTGTGTACCCATGCGCCAAAGCTGGCCTCCACCTTGGCATTCCGGGTAGCTACCCTGGACCGACACAGTTTTTTCATCAGCCCTGCCGCTTCAGCGGCTTTTGTCGGGGCAATCTGCAGCTGACAATCAGGCTTTACCAGTAACACCTCATTGCAACCGGAACACAGGAACATTTCGCTCGGGTTATGTTTGGCTGACTGGACGGCTTTGCAGGTTGGGCAACGTCCGGCTCTTACTTTTGGCACTGCTGCTCTCCTAACCTGGCTACGGTTTTTTTGGCTTTGAACTGCTCTTTCAGCCAACCGCTTGCGAGTAGCTGGTGACAACTGGCACACAGGAAGCTGTCGCCGCCGCCCACGTAATCAACAATCTCACGACAACCCATACAGGTACGGGCTGCTTTCAGAAAGCCCGGGTTGCTCTCAACACTCACCCGGTAATAAAAATCGGACACAAGACTCTCTCAGTAATTTGCTAACTGTCAGGTAAACAGGATTTCAAATGGTCAGGCCGCCGCCTTCAGGGATCGGCTACTTGATTTTTTGGGAGCCACCAGCCGTGACCAGTCACCAATCAACAACACCGCACAATCCTCCGGACAGGGATTGGGAAATTTGTTGAACAGTGTTGCCGCTTTGCGCTTCACCCATGAAGTTTTCGGACGCACCACACCTTTTGGAAGCCAGCCGCCTTCGTCGTCCAGCATTTCCTTCATCGTTTCACATAACGCCCAGGCAAATTCAGCAAAATCTGTCTCAACAGCGGGAACGTCTTTTTCAGTAGTAGTTGTAGTAGTGTTTCTTCTTTGGTTTCTATCTTTGGTTTTCCTTGTCAGTGGTGACAAGGGGGTCTTGTCAGTGGTGACAGGGGGGGGTGTCACTGGTGACAACCACGACATCCTTGTTTTTGCTGTAGCGCAAGTCCTCATTTGTCATGCCCGAATCGTCCTCTTCACGACCCTCAAACATGACCACAACAACGTTTGATGTTTGAACCTTGGTTTCATCGTCATCGCTGCGCTGTTTGTAGCGCCTGTAACGGGCGACCAGGTTCTTTGCTTCGAGCCGTGCGATTAGTCGGGAAACGGTGCGAACGGAAATACCGCACTTATCAGCGATCTTTTCACGACCATGCCAGGACAGACCGTTATCACCGGCACGGTCAGCCAGATAGAGCAAAACATTCAGGAGATTACCGGATAAACCTTGATTCCAGGCCCAGTTGGTAGCTGCTACGGACATTACTGCACCTCCTGTAAGTGTTTGTTTTCTAAACAATTCAGGTTTAAAGCAGGTTTTTTCGTAGTTTTTTGCGTGGGCGATGGTTGCCCTACAGAGGTGTGATCAACTAACATAGTAGATACCTTCTGGGTGTAGGCAGGGCATAAAAAACCCTACCCACGAAGTTGAGCAATCAACTTCAGGTTAAAAGGGGCGGTGTGCTGACCAAATCGCCAAATTTTCTCAGCACATCGCTTGTTACTCTTCCGCTTCTTCAGCGAATCCCTTTTAGCCTACCACTAAATTCATTTTCCTATCAAAAACAAGTGTCAATCTTTTGACCGCTGGTACTCGGTCATCTGGTCAACGTTTACCGGTTGTTCTGCCGGGCCTTCCAGCCCGTTAAACGACAGGCACACCTTATCGAATATTTCTGCAACGACCTGGGCGTTAATCAGCATTTCAGCATGAAAGCTCTCGTCGGTGGTTTCAGCTTCTAATGCCGGTTCTGTCACTACGTCGTCCAGATGAATGCGCTTGATGTAAAGCTCACTGGTCAGGACAAAGCTGCATTTGTGCATTATCAAAAGCTCAAGCTCTGAAACTTTCATGCCAGACTCTATATGCTCGATCACGGCACTGCTGGTAACGTCCTCGTTTTTTACTGTTACAGCACTGTTGTCGATGTTCAGCTTACAGTTGTTTCCTAAAATCATGGACTCAGGTGCTTGCATGGTCAGCCAGTTAGTCATAACCGGCTCAGGATGACTCTTAGTAACCGGCAGAGCGACCGGCAGAGAGCCACAAGACAGACGCAAGGTTTTGATAAACAAATCTGCCTGTTTGTTGCTGCTGGCTGCGACCACCAGCAAGCCCTTGTTTGGCAAAATCAGCCCGTAAATCTGCGTAGTGACCGGTAGCACGTTGGGAGCCGTTACAGCCATCACGTCGTCGCTGATTTGCTGCTTCTCAGCCCTGAAAATCTGTCTGTCCTGCTCTTGTTCCAGCACCGCCACACGGCGAGCCACTTCCTGTTTGACTGCCTTGCTGTTGATTGGGCGTTCCTGGTGCTGCAGACACAGTACAATGGCGTCGTTACTGATCGGCAGAGCAAGAAAGTTTTCACTGGCCTTGCTGGGTGGAACCCAACCGGTGCTTTTCAGGTCGAAAGCATTACACTCAACGAACCGCTTTTCTTTCAGACCTTTAACCATTGCCAGAAGATCAAAGTCTTTCTGGAAGCAATAAATTCGTGCGTTTTTGAACAGCATTTTCTTAACTCTTAAATTCCGTGTTGTAACTCATGTTTCAATAACGCTAATTCAATGCGCTTAATTCTCAGGTTTAAATTTTGATTCGTCAGAACGTTGGTAACTGATTGAATTTCTTTTTCCAGCAAACGTTTATCTTTTGTCTTTTTTCTTGCGCCAGGCAAAAACAACGTACTGTGCTGCTGTAACACGGTTATATGCGGAGAGCTTTCATCAATGTGTGCCGCTTCGACGGTCAACCACCTGTACGCCTCGGGGTTGTGCCGCTTACAGTAACGGTGCAGGGCTTCTCTGCACTGGATATAGTCCATTGCAAATGCCGCTGAGGTGTCAACAACCTTCGCCCCTTTCAGAATCGTCTCAGCAATTTCCCGCTCTTTATCTTCATCAACAAAACCCGGCATACGAAACCCCAATTGAATATTACGGACTTTCATACCCTCCCCTCCGCAAGACGCAACTATGCAACAGCGATAATAATCACTCAAAGAATTAAACGGTTTGGATTGATTAAATACTGTTGAACAGTCGTATTTAATTAACGAGATACAGGATACTTCCTTGTCAGGCTTTCCTTAAACTGTTGATGTTACACGTATATCAATAGCGCATACTGAACGAACTTATTTCCGATAAGTATATGATGTTTTTCGATAGGTGTTAGCCTTCAGGTTCTACGGGGTGGTTACTCGGTTGCCGTAACGTTTGCCGCCCTTTTTGTCGTCAACTACGGCATCTGAAGCCCACTGGAACGGAATTGTACGTTAAGGCGTGTCCACTAAGTCGATTTGGAGAAAAACTGTCTATTAACTACCCGAAAGCGATTAAATAGGCAGCATTCCAGCCCATTTTCAGGTGTCTACGATGTTTTGAATTTGTGGAGCCTGAGAATGCGACGCTGGATATAACATCCTGCTCTATGCCTTTATTTCCGTGGCTTGCAGTAGAGTGGCACTATCCCTCAAATCCACTAACGTACAGTTTCGTTCCAGTGGGCTATAGATGCCACTACGGACCAGGGCGGCAATGGTCAGGAAAGGTTAACCAGTAGCTCGGTCAACCTTTCCAGCTGTTCACTCATGCTCTGAAGCTGATCTTTCTGCTCATCCACCAGCTTCCTGAGTTCCTTCACCTCAAGTAACAGCTCAGGTTCATCAAAGAGTGACGATTCCAACCGGGACAGATATTCAGAGTTAATGGATCGCCTGTTGCGTGTAGCACTTTCCTGCATTTGATCAATAACATCCTGCGTTAATCGCAGAGTCAGGGTGGGCCAGTGACGGGACATAATAGTTTCTTGCAAATAATACGAGTCTCCATTGTCCAGACTTACTACGAATTTAAGGTATACATACTGTATGTATACGCCTGCATGATCTGGTAAGGTCTACCAGACAATTCAGGCTGAAATATTACCGCTTTAACCGCAACAATAATAAATGAAAAACCTTTTGTTTTAAGGGCTTAACTTAGAATTTATTTGTAAAATTTATTTGTAAAATTTATTTGTAAAATTTATTATACCCCTGAAGCGACAGCCAAGATAGGTGTACTCATGGGGTCTATTATTTCGCCCTGCATACAGGCGTTACGAGACGCTAAACAACAATTTAACGAAATAGCGTTAGCTCAAAAGCTGGTCACATTTAGCGAAGAGGCACACTTTGCCAGAGAGCTGATCAGGGCAAGCGTTCCGGGGGATATCAGCAACCCCAGGGATCAGCGGAATGCCCGGTACTGCCTGTACCAATGCACCCCGGATTCTATCCGCAATGCGATAGTGTCAGTGGCCGCCGTAGGCTTATCGCTTAACCCTGTACTAAAACAGGCTTATCTGGTTCCACGCTGGAACAAAAAGAAACGGATTCTTGAATGCTGCCTGGAGCTGAGTTGGCAGGGAATGATTAATTTAGCCAAGGAGGCCGGCGTTATTGAGTATTGCGCCGCTGAGCAGGTCTACGAGGAGGACATTCAAACCGGCTCGTTTGTGTACCAGGGGGCTCTAAAGCCTCCTGTTCATCAGGGTAATCCGTTTTCACCCACCCGGGGGAAATGTGTCGGTGTTTACTGTGTCGCCGTATTGCCCGGCGATAAATACATAACCACCGTCATGAATCGTGAGGAACTGGACATTATCGCCAGTATGTCACACAGCTCTGTCAGGGATACATGGCAGGGCGAAATGGATAAAAAATCCGTCATCAAGCGTGCTTTCAAAACATGGCCCAAACCCCGCAACAACCTTCAGGTTAATTCCCTCCACCAACTGATTAACCACGGACAGGTAAAAAATTTTTTAAGAGTGCCGGACGTTGGCGCTGTGTCAGATTCCATTGTATCGAACGATTCACCAGCCAGGTTAGCCCACGACGCCGCTAGTCCTGCAAAAACGCAATGGAATAACCTGGTGCAAAATGGGCTCAATGACTCATGTTTAACACCAACAGACTTACAGCAAACTTCTGCAACTACCAACGTCGTCACTTTAAGGAAATGATGAAAGGCTCTCTGTCACATTTAAGCGAAATGAAGCCAATCCCTTACCGGTCAAGGAAAGAGGCACAAAATCGCTACGCTTACGCTGAAGTGGCTTAATTCAGCGCATCAACCGCACTTCGGTACGGTTTCGGAACGGCCGCACTCAGGCCGTTCCGGTCAAACCATTCCATTACCCTGACTGGGTTGGCTTCCCGCATACTGGTGACACCAATCGCATCACGCAGTTTTTCCCACGTCCACCGGCGCAGGTTATGAGCGGCGGCCTTATCAAACCACTCCCTTGCTTCCGTGACCGTAGTGACTCTTTTGCCGTAGTGCAGCAGGCAGGACAGCTCACCGTTCTGGTGCTGTTTGCGGTGTACTTCAGACGCCAGGGGAACGCCGGAAAACAGCGGTTTATAGCCGATGCCACTGTTATACGCCCGTCTAACGTGGGCATACTCTACCGGTTCCTGCTTGGTAACGATGCAGGCCTGTAGCCTGGTCCATGCCTGATAGTCATCGTCATGACCCAGAGCGGCGGCCACTGTTGGCAGTTGCATAACACCGCTCTGGTACAGGGCTTTTGCCAGCTGGCCGTAAATGGGTGGTGCTTCCAGTTTGGCAACGGCAATTTCTTCACCGGGAGACACCGAAAAACCCGGGTAAACGATGACTTCTATTTTCAGCTTGCCGCAGGGCTGTTTTAAAGCGTGTTTTACCCGTCCCAGTGTTGCACGCTCATTCGTTTGTGAATCCATCACACAAGATATCCCTGGCTGCTTTACGGGTATTTTCACTGAGCTTGTAGCGTCTCACTATACGGGCCTTGTCGCATGAGAAGCTGAGTTCGTGATGCTCACAGTCCGGGTCTGTACGCAGCTCCCCAATGGGTTCCACTTCATACACATCGCCCTTTTTCACACCACTGGCGTACATCAGTGCTGCACCGTACTGGGTCGTGACGTAAACCTGGTTCGCATCATGGTGGTGGTTGCCAAACTCGCCCATGTGCTTTGCGCCGGTAATCGACGGCGGCAAAATCATCTGTCCCGGCTTCATGCCACCTTTGCCACCGTGCC
Source organism: Endozoicomonas sp. NE40 (assembly GCF_040549045.1). Classification (NCBI taxonomy): domain Bacteria; kingdom Pseudomonadati; phylum Pseudomonadota; class Gammaproteobacteria; order Oceanospirillales; family Endozoicomonadaceae; genus Endozoicomonas; species Endozoicomonas lisbonensis. The sequence goes on from NZ_JBEWTB010000003.1 coordinate 13,012, forward strand.
AATAAACTTTATTGCTCAACGTCCATTACCTCCATACAGGCTTTCTTTGCAGCGGCCAGAGAAACACCGGCCACCAGCGCAATACTTTTCTTACTGGCGACTTTCAAGTCCCAGGCTGAATACGTGACTTTACCCGCCAGGCGAGCGACCGATAATTGAAACCGGCCACACTCTGAACGGGCATAGTACTGATCTTTTTTGATGAACTTCATCAGTAGGCGGACAGTTCTGGCACGCTATCCATGGAGCCATAAACCGGGTCGATGTTTTTAGACATTTTCTGTCGTTTGTACTCCCGCTCTTTCTTCCATACCTGGTCGTCGTTGACCGTGTGTGTCTGACCATCGCCAAACAGCTGAGTTACAGCACGATCCATACCCGAGGCAGAATCCAGCACAGCCTTAAAGCCGTTCATATCTTCCGGTTTTTCAGCCCTTGCCAGGCTAATCAGTTTTTCAGCGTCAAACGCCAGGCTGCTCTTTACGGCAAATTCTCGCAGCATATCGTCACGACGGTCGGCGCTGTCGTGGATCGCCTGCACCTGGTCCTGTAATTCCCGGTTAAGTTTTCGTTGTTGAATCAGCTCAGCCTCAATGCTGGAGATTTCATCCTGATAATCAGACAATTCCAGGGCGGTTGATGACCACCAGCTTTGCAAGCGTTCCTGAGCGGCTTCCGGCTCCAGGCCGCACGATGTCATGTTGTCGAGAATCATAGCCTCAGAGACGCCATCGCCATCGGCAGAGTCCAGCACATAGCCACGGTTCTGAATAAAATTAGGGTTGGTCACATAGTCAAAGCCGAAAATCTTATCGACCAGGGTACGACCGATACCTTTGGCGCCATTACTTGCCCAGGAGAAACCGCCGACACGGCTTTTGTGCAGACCAAGCAGGGTTTTGCCTTCCTCGTTGTCCAGAACCTCCTGAGTGTGGCTGATGTTACCCTCGTCATCGATGGTCAGGTCTGTGGTGACGCACGCCGGGATCGCTTTAACGACGGCTTTTTGTCCACCACCCAGATTGACCGATTCAACCTCGCCAAGGTCGAGTTTACCGGCGAGGGATCGCAGACCATGACCGACATAGCCAACAGCCTCACGCAGCTTTATGCGCTCCTGAGTAAAGTCACTGTTTACCGCCTTTTTGATGTTGTCCAGGATATAGCCCCGGTCAATGCCTGATGCTACACGTCCATTGTCGAATATATTGAACGTGCAGCTAATTGTTTCCAGTGCCTTACTCATTTTCAAAAACCTCTGCGATGCACTTATAAATCAGTTGTTTAATCTTTTCGTCTCCCTCCCCAAGAGCCGAGTCCATTAAGGGGTCGTCATAGTCGTCATTGCCTTCAGTATTCGCTTTGTTGGCATTGATCATGGCCTTGAATTTTTCTTCATCGACTTTCATCAGGTCAGTAAATATCCAATTGAAGAATTCGGGCTTGTTAACGGTCTGTAGTTCCTGGTCCAGTAGTTGAATCAGACCGGCGACAGATGACGCAAAATTGATACGGGATTCCCTGGCGTCTGCTTCTTCTCGTTCGATGGCGCTGTTCAGGCTGTTAAACATGATGCGCCAGGGCTTTTCCCCGTCCGGGTAAACCTTGCCGTGTTTAGCGGCGACGTGAACTTTGAATAGTTTGTCCAGCCCTTCCAGCATGGCGGTACGGATAAGGTTGGCTTTGATGGCTGCAAGGATACTGACCCGGAAAAAACCGCCTTCGCCGAGGCCACCGGACATATCTTGCGTGTAGCCCATCAGTGATTTATCAACGCCAAGAGCGGCACATAGACGACTGGTGTGGTATTCAATATCGGCTATTGCGGTGATATCGACGGTGCTGTCTTCGGTGTGTATTTCAAGGCGGCCACTGCCGGTACTGGCAATGGGATACATTTTTGTATCAGTGGTGCTTATGTAGCCTTTGCGCAGTGCTTGTGCGGCACGATCCTGTGTTGTGCGCTTGAACTGGTCTGCGATGGCGTTGAAATATTGCGCCGCTTTTTTCGGGTTGTCTTTGCCGATATTGACGCCGACAAAACGTTCTTTCTTACTTGAATTACGACGGGCGGCGTTTATTGCGATTAACGCCTCTTGCAGGTCTATCCACGGACTGTACGCACGTAATACAAGACTGGAGCCGTAATCTTGTGTTTCGACAGGCGACTCTGACATAAACTCATCGTCGTCTATGTCAAACAGCTCGCCATTCAGGCGCATGGGTTCGGTTTTATCGGCAACAGCGTATTGCGGGATTTTGAAACCAATAAACTTCCATGGTTCCATAAGTTTGATGTTGCCCCGCTTCTCTACCGAGCGCTGGTGTTCGCAGGTGTACCCAATCAGCTGACCGGCTCGCTCAAACTCTTTAACGTGGGATGGATGCGTGTAGTAGTCGTGCCGGACGTGGACTACCCCCTCGCCCTGCTTAACGTAGGGTCGAATGTAACTGACACCGTAAAGTGCTGCCTGGTAGGCCCAACGCTGGATATTGTTGTTCACCAGGTCTTTGAAGGTGTTGCGCAGGTCTTCGACGATGGGATCATCAGCATCGGATACACTTTCGATGAATATGATCTCACCGGTATCAGTCTTTGCTGACAGAGCGTGAGACAGGTGCATCTTGATCGCTGAATCAATGGTGCTGTCATGACTCATGTACGAAAGCAGGTCGTAGGCAAGCTGTCGGAACGTCGGGCTTTCGTGAATGAACGCACCCAGCTCCATGATCAGGCCACTGGCAGAGTGGACATCATCGTTATCCGGACGACCTCCGGGCAGGAATGGCGTGATTGATCCGTGTGAGCTGCTACCCTCTGGCAGACCCGCCGCTGATTCCGGGTCTTCTTTTTTCCAGCCGCTAAACAGTCGTCCCAGCAATCCGGGCTTAATGCCTGGACTGCCGTTTTTTTGCTCTTCCGTTTTCGTTTTTGCCATGCCGACACCCTAAAAATTAAGGGCATTGTCGGGGGCTTGGGTCGGGATATCCTTTAAATAAAATTTTTAACGGGCATCAAAAGTACATCATTTTTCAATGTTAAAACGTGTTTAAAAACTTTATAAAACTTATAAATAATGAAACTTAGTATAAACTTGATAAGTTCATGATGACTTTATGATGTAAATAAATTTATTAATGATATTTTTAAGTTTGTTTTTACTAAGACAATGGTTTAATGTGTCGATAAACATCATGCTTGTGATGTTTTAGTTAAATAGGAGATTTTAAAAAATGGCTAACAAACAAGCCGCTCAGCTCGTCGTGGTTGATGAAGGGTCACGTCAGGTTAAGGTTTGCTGGCAAGATGCAGACGGGAAAATACAGACGAAAGTCATCCCCTCAAACGTGAACGACCAACAGGAAGGAAACGACTTCCTGGGCAACCCGCACGACTCCAATTACCTGATCAAGAACAACGAAGGCACTGACGTTAATTACTTTGTCTTTGACTTTGAAAGCGTGCTTGACCGTGTTGACACCAACACCGAGCGGTATCAGGTTAGCCATGCCAACCGGGCGCTGGTACATGAGGCACTGCGTCAGGCTGGCTTTGAGGGCAAACCGGTAGAAGTGGTCTGCACGTTACCGCTGAGCCAGTTTTTCATTCACAATGGTCAGGGCCGCCGTGATGACAGCCGCATCGACGAAAAGAAAAAGAACCTGATGGGCGAAATCGCCAACGTGAACAGCATTCCAGCGGCAAAAATTACAGACTGCCGGGTGGCTCCCGAGTCTATTTCTGCCTGGTTTAACCTGCTGTTTAAGGATGATCTGACAGTTGACGCTGAAAAGTACCAGGCCACCAGCGTCCTCATTGTGGATATTGGCGGCACAACCACCGATATCGCCATGATCAACGGCAAGGGACACCCCACCAGTCGTAAGACGGAAGATGTTGGCGTGTTCAACGTGATTGATCGCATTCGTGAACTGCTCCCGAGCAAGATCAAGGACGTTAAAACCATCAACGATGTGCAGATGGAAAACCTGCTGCGTACCGGACGTTTCCGTAACCAGGACGTGCAAGCCATCATCAAGGAGGCTGTAAGGCCAATCCAGACCAAACTGGTCGCCGCAATGGACAAGTTTGAAAAAGACTCTATGAGCCTGGATTACATTGTTCTTGTGGGTGGTGGCGCTGCATTGTTCGGACAATCCCTGTCAGACGAATATGCTAATAGTGGTAGTCGGGCTAACGTGATTCTGCCTGAAGACGCCGAATTTTATGTCGCTAAAGGCATAATGAAATCCGAACTGTTCCAGTTAGCCCAGAAGGCTAAAACCCCCACTGAGCAATCGACTGAAACAGCCTGAGACTGAATGATCATGAGTACTACCTCTTACCAGAAAACCATCACCCTGCGTAGCAATCACAGTGCTACTGAAAAAAGGGCGGCACAGCTTATGCAGAGGGCTGAACAAGGAAAGTACGGAGAGCCTACGGTACTCATGAGGGAATGGATACAGGCCGGCATGATCCTATCGGAGTTGGGTCATGGGCTGGTCGGTACGCTGATCTCTCATGATTCGGCCGGTCTGCTGGAAGGGTTAAGCCCGAAGGAAAAAGCAGAATACATTTGTCGTTTAATGGAAAATACGCCCTGGCGTGACATTCCACCAGCACCGCCTGTTGAAGCGGTTGAAAAGCCTGTTGTTAAGGCTGCGGTAACGACTGAAGAGCCTGCACCCACAGTAAAGGCGATAAAGGTTGCGCCTCCTACCCCGGCGACTGAAGAGGTAGAAATCGACGTGTCACAGATCGCATCCTTTACCACCTGACCAAAATTCTATTTTAGTTCCCACATGGCCGGCTCCGATTATTCTGAGTCGGTTTTTTTTACCTGTTGAATTCCCATGGCTCAGATACTCAAACCATCCCAACGCCAGCCGGTCAAATGCGCTAAATGTAATACCAGCGGAACCATCAGGGGCAGTCTTGGCGATGTTGTCTGTCCTGACTGCCTTATGGTTGGGTACACCAATCCAGACGGCACGGCACTGGATGACAATGACGCTGTTCGGTTGCTTAAAAAGGCTGAGATTTACTACAAAGCGAAAGCGGACAAAGCCGAAAAGAAGCTACAGACGCAAGAGAAGCAGTTTAAAGAGCTGAAGGATAAGATGGATCGTATACGGTCATTGGCGGCTCATGACCCCGGGGTTTATAAATCGGATGGTCAGGGACGGGTGTACCACGGTGATTGACCATGGTACACCTCAAAAAATTCACAGTTTCATGATGACAGCCAGACGGTCACGGTGAATATCGTCCTCACCCCACAGCCACTTAGCCGCCTCATTAAGCTCCGAGCGGTTACGGATCAGGTCGTAACTGTGCTTTGTCTGGTCGATTCGGCCAGCTTCAAGCCCTTTACTGATCGCCATAGATATCAGCTTGCGCCACATTCTCCGGCCTTCCCTGGTCTGCTCTGAGTCACTGACAACAATATTGTATTGCTCAATCAGGAAATCAAAAAAGACGGTTTCGACAAGACCATGGCTATCGTCACCGGCATTGGTTTCGATATCACGCCAAATCATAATCTGCCGTACCGGGCGGCCATCGTTCGGTATGTCCAGCTCTACCTTGTCAATGGTGTTGGAGTACAGGATGGTTTCAGATTCATGATCCAGCAAAGCAATCAGCAACTCATACTGACACTCCGGCGCACGAACCAGCTTCAGCTCATGGTGCTGACTGGTCAGCTTAAACGCCACATGGGATAACAGGTTTTCCCCCGTCAGAGCGTTAATGCGCTGGTATTCTTCGTGGTTCTGTTCCGGATCGTAGAGGTGTTCAAACAGCTCCTCAGAGTATCCATCCGGCAGCAGGAAAGGCATCGTCTTGTCCATCCTTGAATAGTAGTACTTCAATGCCAATATTGCCCGATACCGTAAGTACTAACAAGGTTTCCGGTCTGTACGGTGATTAAACCGACTTTCCACAACAGACCGGCTTATACAATCGCCCGTTTGAATCAGGACTATGCGCTATGTGTGAATGTCAGGTTTGTGGCGAGCCAGCTACCCATATTGAAGTCGATTACTATCATGATTTTGCCGGGTATGGTCATTACTACTGCGAGAAACACGCTTTCCAGGATGGCAGGGAACAGTGTGGCTGTTGTGAAGATGTGGGCTATGAAATAGAAGTCGGTGACGATGAATTTCTGCCGACTTACGCCCCCGGAAGTATTGACGGTGATGGATGCTGCTCTGAGCACCCATGAAACCGTGGTCAGCTTGTAGAAAGTAACACAGCCCCATTAGTGTTGGGGCCGCTGTATTGAATTCAGACTACCGACTTAACCTGCAGCTTTGCCTCCATATCCGGGTCTTCGACACAGACCTTCTCGGAGTCGCCCTCTTCGTCCACCAGCCAGTGAACATTCGAATCCTGTAACCCGGTATCCCAACGGCTTCGGGAGTAAACAAAGGCGGCGGCCAAGTCCAGAGCCGGGTTGTCGTAGCTCATTTTTTCTAACCAGTCACTATCAACCGTATCCCCAAAGCTGGAAACATTGTTTTCATCGGCTAGTAACTGGGGCTTGATTAACCACCAGTACACGCCGTATGACCGGTATTTTTTCGGGTCTGCTTTGATTAGCTGAGCAATCGTATTCAGGAAGGTTTGACGCCAGGCATCGACCGTCTGACCGTCCATTCCCTCTTCGACTAACGCCTGTAGCTGCGCTTTTTCTGGTTTTTGATACATCATAAAAAATCCTTTAAACCCCCGAGATTGCTCCCGGGGATTATTGCATTAAGCCGCTCTCAATTCTTCAATCAGCTGATCAATGTCGGCATCGGACTTGCCAACAACCCACCATTTACCAATCAGCTCAGGAGTAGGGTCTTGAATAAACTGAGCGCTCCATTTAGCTTTTGACTCTTTGTTATCCTTAAACAACTTGGCGGTTCTTCCGTCAAAACCGTCTTGTGACTCAAGGAAAATACTGCCAGCAGGTACAGAACCCTGTTGTTTTTTAGATTTCCATTCACCTTTACGCTTAAACTTTTTAACTTTGCTCCATGAAACAGGACTATCGACGACTCTGGCCGTGATCTTCATATCGGCCAGGCTGCCTATCTGGGCATCACTTAAAAAGCCAGCCTTGGCCGGTTTACGGGCGTCTGAATCGTCAGGCAGGTCAATAGCAGGCTCTTCAGAAGCGTTACCGTTGTAATGATAATAACTACCACTCACCTTCTCAAAGTCTGGATGCTCGTCCAGGGCTTCACGGATATCACTGCGGAATGATTCCAGCTGATGACTGTCCCGCAATTTATGACGAACATCTGTTGCCCTGATTGAATCGCCACGCTCTACCGCAAGAGCAACGGCAGTGGCTATAACCTGCTCTCTGGTCGCCTCCGGAAGCTCTTCGACCTTATCTACGATCATACCGTCACTGCCGATCATCATATCGTCAGACTGTTTCACAGCGGCGATGATGCGATCCTCACTAACCAGGTATTCATCTTCCAGGGCGATCAGGACTCGGGCCGGATAGGTCACTCCGTTTGAATCAGCCCTGTTTTGACGAATCAGCTCTAACAGTTTTTCGTCACTGACCTCGGTCTTAACGCCTATTTCGCTGATGTGCTTGCCAAACTGGACGGGCTTATTACGTTCGCTGAAACCGGTCTGGTACAGGATCATTGACGGGTCACTGTTAGCGTACTGCTTCGCCTCGTCTTCAGTCGCAAACGTCCGACTGGTGTAAGCGTGCGAGTTGGGCTTACGGTTTTTACCCAGGGTAATGTATTCGGCCTCGCTGAATTGACCGTCTCTCACCTGGTCCGTGTAAAGTGAGCGCAGAGCCCAAAGATTTTCGCCCCATTGCTCCGGTGATACAGCTCGCTTTAAATCCTCGACGTGTTGCGGGTTTTCTTCATCAAAAACAGGGAGCGATTCAACTTTTAACGCAGTCTGTCGCTTCCCCTCCAGAATAGCGGCGTTTTTGCGTTTCTTTTCCGCCTCGATGACTTCCATCTTTTTCCGATGCTCTGTCTTCAGGCTTTGATAGACCTCTCCTACCCATTTTTTAATCTGGATGATGTTATCACCCTGGTCTGTCGCTGATTTTTCCATGGGTGACAACAGAGTGTATTCATTGCTAAAGCCGAACCTCTTGCCGTCTACTGACTCCGGATCATTCCAGTCGATATCGGTATGCTCTGCCTTGTGGGCTTCCCAGGCTTTCATTGCAGCACTTTTTACGTCCAGTTCAACAGCCTGTTTGCCATAGCCTTGCACCTCTTCCTTGCCTGTAAAAAACAGCTTCAGAATTTTGTCTGAGTATCCATTGAGTCCATCACCTCGCATTTTTTCAATCAGGATATCGGCTACTTCTTTTTTCAGCTTTTCATCCTGCAAATCAGGCCATACCAGACGGTCAAAAGAGGCTAGTTCAGGGTTGCTCTCAATGAACAGCACACCCTTTTCGTCACGGTAAAGTGCCGGGTTAGCGTGATCATAAAACACCCCTTTATGACCATGAGCCAGAAACATTTCTCTGTCCATGGATGGCAGCTCGGTATACCGGATATCAGTACGCCCCTGCAACTGCTTGATTTTAACCTCATCAGCGGTGCAGTTGGTCAGGTTCATTCTGTCGTATGGATAGACCCCGAAAGGAATATGCCACAGCCCGTTGTCAATTTGAGTTCTGCCGCCTCGCTTCAGGTTTAGGTCGTCCTGAGCCCCATAAGCTGACCCGGCAATGGTCTGCAGCCTGATCTTACGACTGATATTGTCAATTTCAGATACCTGGAACAGGCTCCACTTGTATTCCCAGTACTGGCCTTTGGCAACAAATACCTGAGTGCCGGGAATGTTATATACCTGGTCCGGTGTGTTAATCAGAGCCTCATCAAAAGGCAGATTGCCCCGGCTCTTGATATTCATCAGGTTGGATTTTGCCTGCTTCAGTTTGCTGTTTAGCTTGCGCTGTCTGTCCTTGTCGGTGAGACGGGACAGGTGCTTTTTCAGCTGCTCTAACCGCTTGCGATCCCGAACCTCTACCTTTGGATTATCCGCATATTCAAGATGCCTGTAGCTGGCATCAAAGAACTTACCTCTGTTTAGCGCACTCTCCAGCTGTTCTGATTCACGTCTGACATTAGTGATTAGAGCATGGTCAGACATTTCCATCAGAGCGGCTTGCGTCTTAACCAGACCAGACAGTTCTGAGTAAGCACGGTCACGTTCCTGCTTTGCCCGTTGTGCCTGAGCCTTAGCGATACGTGCGGCACGTCTCTGGGCCACCAGCTCCGGATCATCTTCAAGCAGGTCATCGTATTCGTTGATATCTTCAGACTGGGCTTCAGCGTTACCCGCTTCTTTTTCGTCACCATTCATCAGGCGATCCAGCCAGTCCGCTTTACGCTGCAGGATATCTAAACGACGCTCGTCCATTGATTGACCGTACTGGCTGCGAGCCAGGTAATAATAAACAGCAACCTCTTCAGCGGTGTTGCCTTGTCTCACGGCTCGACCGTTGCGCTGCTCGACACTGGCGGGATTCCAGGGCAGAGACGTGTGGTGGATTGCGGTTGTTCCCATCTGCAAGTTAATGCCGACCTCGGCTTTTTTGTTGCAGATGATGACCCTTGTTTCACCCTGGTTAAACTTATTGACGGCATCTTGTAGCTGAGGTTCTTTAGCGGTATCAGTACCGTTGATAAAGCCAATCTGGTTAACCTCCAAACCGTCCGTATTGTGCGCCAGAAAACGAGCCAGGCGGTGATGCTGGTTAATCTCTTCCGTGAAAATGATCTGCTTGCCGTTGTCTGCCAGATGCTTTTTAACGTTGGCGGCCAGCTTGTTGTATTTCGGGTTGCCGGGGTGTGTAACCTGCCCGATATCCAAATCGGCACTGTCGCCAATAGCCTGCTCGATATGAGATTCATACTCTTGCTGAATCACCAGTTCGACCATTCCACCCAGATCATTCACTTTCGCTTTTTTCTTGATGGTTACTTTGACTTCCTTATTTTCAACGTCGTCAAAGCGTTTACCCGTTACCTCTTTGGGCAGAGCCTTAACCATGGCGGCAACGGCTTTTTTAGTGCCAGCCGGGAACCGGAAAGTGATCTGTTTATGGAACAAATCCATATCCGTCATCAGGCGCTCCATATCACGCATGATGCTGAATACCGGACGGCCTTTTTTACTATCCTCATCGTTGCTGAATACTGCTTCCCGGGCTTCTTCCCGCAACATTTCAAACTGAGCCTGCTCGTCGTTATTGAGCTCTACAAACTCTCTGGACTCAACCGCTTTAGGGGCTGATCGGTCTTGCTTAGCATTGCTAAACACGTCTTTGGCTGTTTTCTGGTTGACGTAGCGATAATAGATATCCCTCAATGCGCCCAGGTTGGAAAAGCCCACCAGTGCCTCGACCGATTCTATCTTGCCCTTGATGTTTTCCCTGTCACGGCTTTCGGTCTTGCCGAACATTTGAATAAAGTCATCGGGGTTTGCGATACCCATGCGCTCGAATACTTCGATATCACTGACCAGAGACAGAGCGTTATAGACTTCCAGTGGCGAGTTAGTAATTGGTGTGGCTGACAACATAACCGCACCACGGCCGTTATTCTTGCCCTTCAGGTGTGCCATTTTAACCGCCATATCGGTCGCACGGTTGGACACTGACGGGTTGGACAGGTAGGCAATACGACCACTGGCACGACCGCCGTTGTATACGTTTTTGAATTCATGCGCTTCGTCAACGATTACGCTGTCAAAGCCCATATCCTCGTAATACGGCAATGCGCTATCTTTGCCCGTCCCTTCATCCCGGTATTTCTGGTTCAGGCGGGCTCTTTTTGCTGCTTCACGCCAGCCGGAACCGGAGGACTCAGATGTGGTGACTGAAGCCTCGTTTTTGAAGTTCTTGCTGGAAAGATACTTTTCAGCATTCTTTTCTTTGATCAGGTTTTTCGATACCCAGTCACCAGCATACTGCTCTACGGTATCCACTTTGACAGGGATTCGACCAAACAGCGGTGATGTCATGATGACAGACTTGATAGCGCTGGATGACGGGATAGACCACAGCTTTTGCTGAATGACTTCAGGGCCGTCTTTTTTCAGCTTGTCCCGGTACATCAGTTCGCCGGTAATCTTGTTTTTCTTATGCTCCCCGTTTTCAATGACCGGCTCCTGGACCGGCTGGCCATCTTCGCCCAGTTCAGGAGAGACGCCGACAATCAGCACGCCGTCCATGGACTTATACAGGGCTCTGGCTTCGTGATACCAGTTGGTCAGAACCGATTTAGGTACAACAGTACAGGTACGATTAGCCCGTCCCATTTGCTGATTATATTGAGCCAGTGCTAAGGCTGTGAATGTCTTACCTAAGCCGACACCGTGCGCCAGTATTCCCCTACCCTCTTCAGACAGTTGTCGTACTGCCTGGCACTGGTAATCATGGAGCTTAACACCATCGGTTAGCCCTTCAATTTCCAGGTTATCGCTGGAGTATTGTTTCTGGATTTCAGAATGATACAGCCGGTTATACTGCTCTTCGACTTCTTCCGAGTCAGGGTGTTGCTGTAACCATAGCGCAAACTGTTCATTCAGGCTTGCCAGGTTGGCCCGGTGTTCTGCTACCTTGCCCCGGATGGGTTCGCCGTTAAGGTAGTTCATGATCTGGTTAGGGAAACCGGTTTTCTTCAGACCGGAAAACCTGCCGCCCATACGACTGGTGTCATCGATTTCTGTCTGACCGGTTACATTGCCGTTTTCGTCGAACTGATCTTCAGTAATCGTGTATTTGAGATCGTCATAACCCAGCTCTTCCAGGAATTCGATAACGTACTGTTTATCAACCCAGTTATCAGCGATGGTAATGCGCAGGTCACTCAGCTTTTCATATTCCCGCAGGCTTTTCAGCTGTTCGATTTGATCCAGTAATTTCTTCTGCAGTCGTGGATCGTCACTACTGGCCGCCGCCAAGTTAAGCTGGTCAATCTTTTCGTATACATTGCCAGCCAGGTAATGAGCGTCGGGCAGTACCAGCCCTTCAGGAGTGATCGATATGCCTTCAAACTCAGCCACATCACCGATGGACTTCAGTGTTTTGTTGCCCTCATAGAGTTCTGCAATTTTTTCGACAGTCACCGGACGTTCACCGGCAATACTAAACAGATACTCAGCAATACTCTGGACGTTGGTAGCGTTGAAGCCTGCCGCTGAATCCAGTGTCATTTCACCAGAAAGGAAGTCATTAAACTCGCCTGCCGGGGTTTTAGCGTTGGCAAACTCGTTGAAGTAATGGGAACCCTGACCTCTGATTTTGATCTTGCGGTGCTTGCGGGGATCACCGTATTTGCTGTGCAGCCGCTCTACCAGTTGGCGGGATTCTGCCAGCTCTGCCGATACGTCCTGACCACTGTTGTTGCGTTCACGAATATCTGCAATTTGTTGACCTACCAGTACACCACGCAGGGCAAGACTGCGCTCTGACTCGGGCTGTAATGAGGCAAAATAGATGGCGTCTTTCTGGTTATCCGATAACAGTCGTGGGTATTTGCTTTTAATGGCGCCCAGCTGGTCATAACTCAGCTCAAGAGTGGCTTGCAGGTTGGACAAATTACTGCGAATACCTTCAATGGAGTCGGCGCCGTACTCGTCGGCACTGATGCCACCGGCGGTTTCGGTTTTGATGTCCACCAGCTCCCATTCACCGTCTTTCAGCTCATATTCACGGTCGCTGATAAAACGACGGTCGCCATCCTGGTAGAGCTTTGGTGATGGTTCAGCGGCTTCCAGAGAGGCCCAGTCAATGCGGGAATCAAATCGTTGCGCCAGAGTTTTACGCAGGCTTTTCAGCAGTGCCGGACGGTTGTCACGGCCTTTCAGCTCATTACCGGCCTTAACCGCAATACGACCGCCCCAGCCGCCGCCTTCAGCCCCGGCAATCCAGCGACTTCCGCTACCCTCAAACCACTTACCACGGATGAATTTTTCATACAGGACGTTGGTTTCTTTCAGGGTATCTTCAGACAGGTCATTGATCTTGTTAAACAGCTCTTCAGGGTGCTTTTGCAGCAGGATGACATCAGTCACAGTGCTTGTACCCTGGGCGTTTTTATCCCCGAATGTTTCTTCAGGCAGACGAACACCGCCCAGAAATTCAGCCTTATAGCTAATGGCCCGGCGAAACTTAATAAAACTGCCTTCGCCGGAAATAACCCGGTGCGGTACGATCAGGGCTATCAAGCCGCCGTGTTTAACCTTGTCTATTGCCCTATGGATAAAATAGCGCTCAATGTACTGCTCATTACGGTATGCCGGGTCATTGTCCAGATGCGCCGTTGTTCGACCTTTGCCAAATGGCACGTTACCGATAACACTGTCGTAGGTGTTGTCTTCTGTACGGGTGCAGACCTCTTCAAACGCAGCGTTAATATTATCCTCGTCAGGATGCAGCAAGGCATTTACGCCGGATGATGTGGGATCAAGCTCTACGGCAGTCATGATCGTGCCTGGTCGTTTAGTGGCACTGAATACACCACTACCCGCCGATGGCTCCAGCATATTGCCGTTAGCAAAGCCGTTTTCTTCCAGCATATCCCACAGACCCTCGGCTATCGGGGTGGGCGTGTAATACTCGCTTTGCTGGCCGTCAATTTCACCATCCAGACCGCCACGACCGGAGTACTGCACCAGTATTTCACGTTGTTCGTCGCTCAGTTCAGCGGGATCATTAACCGAATTAACAATGTCACGGGCCTTGTCGTTGAGGGTTTTACGGTTTTTCTGACCAAATGCCTTCAGACCGAATTCAGGGTTCTGGAACCCATCGTTCAGACGTTTTTTACTGGAACCGTCGTCTTTTGCCGCTTCAGCGGCATTCAGAGCCTCCCAGAACACCGTTTTAAGCTCTGCCATACTTGTGACCGCTTTTAGCCGATCACGCAATGACGGGGTGCTGGCGTCGTCTAAAACGATATCCTGAGTGTTGTTTGTTTTTGGACGCAGCTCATTTTTATAGTTTCCCGGTGTGCCTGCCAGAATCTCCAGGCTAAAGGCATCGGTCGTGGTAAACGTGTAATGGACTGACTGAGGTGCAATTCTGTCCGGATTTGTCGCCAATACGCCAAATGGGGTGTAGCCATTGCTTTGAATGTAATTCTTTACAGCTCTGACACTGGAAGGATCACCGTTGTAATCAGCTTTTGCGGCTTCGTGCCAGCTGGACGGTATCGTGACCTCAACGGGTGTTCCGTTGGGTGCGGATATGGAAAAGCGGAACATAACTCACCTGATTGTGAACGAATCGGTGATTGTTCCGCCCTTGCGGGTGAAAAGCGGTTAAAAACTTTTTTAACCGGACAACAGCCCTGCCTGATACCACTCCGGCAGTGAGCCCTTAGCAATAACAGCCGGGTCTTTACCCATGTTATTCAGCAATACTGACTGCCTGGCTTCCTCTTCTGTCAGATGCCGCCCCGTTGGGCCACGGTCAATATATTCGCCGTTTTCATGGTCAATCAGCCGCCCTATGCGCTTGCGCTCTTTGTTGAACTTGACCATGGCATAGCCGAATTCTTTACGGCCTTCGATGTAAGTAAAATACTGCCAGTACTTGCCGCCATTGATATCGACGGGAACCCTCTCTTCCTGCCATTTGACGGTTTTAGCCAGCTCATTCAGTTCGCTGTAGAACGCCTGACGTTTGCTGTACTCCCTGTTTTCACGCTCCAGACGGGCCTTGTCTTCATCGGTGACGCCCAGAATGACGCCAGTCACAAGGGCAACAAATTGTGGATCGCTGACAGCCAGCTTTGCCAGGTCTTCAGGGTTGGCAAAGTACTGTAAACCCATGCTCAGCACTTCACTGGCCTGGTGCTTATAGACTTTCCCTACATACGGGTGGATGTAATGGTCTGGCAGTGCCACTTCATCGGTATCGTAAAAGCCGCTACCGGTTAACTCCCGCAAAGATACAGGCTTGGGACTTTCTGCCTTTGTATCCCTGTAGTGATGTGATGCTCGCAGAATGGCATCGTTGCCCCGCTCAATAATATGGCCCACCTCATGAAACAGAATTTCTTTGTTGAATGCAGTACCGGGGAATACCGTGTAATGACGGGCATAGCTTCGGGCTTTGCCTTCAGTATCCATATTGAACAATGGCACACGTCCCTGCATGAGCTTATAGAGCTCAGCCAGGTCTTTACGCACCTCAGCCACCGGATAACCGGCACGCTTCAGCTTACCCACCACGGAAGAGCTGAATTTAATCTTGCGAACAAATTCCTTAGCTTCTTTGTCTGTAACGGGAGACTGGTCGTGTATTTGATCAATCAGCTCTTTTGCTTTAGATACCGTATAACCTCCGGCAAAGCCAATAGTATTATCACCAGCCAACGCATCAGACTGCGCAGCCTCAGCCAGCTCTGCCAGCGGCTTAGAGACAGGCTTAACGCTGTTTAAAAAACGGGTGTAACAGCTTCTTGAAACGTCGCAGGTTTGACCTACCTGATATTCGTAAAGCTCTTTAGTGAGGGACTTGTACCGTTCTGCCGATGCGCCTGACAATCGTTCAATCAGATCATGCTCAGGCATTTCCGGGTACATGGTTTTCAGCTTTTCAACCAGTGAGGTAAATTCACCTGCAGCGGTAATGCGCTCAAAGGGTTTTGCGTTGGAGTCCATGATTTTAAATAAGTCTCTTCCCCTGCCGTAAGTTTCGCCAGCGGGATCATCCAGCAACCGCCAAAACACAGCTTTCAGCTCATCCAGTGATTTCACACCTTTGAGCTGAGTCTTTGCTTTGGTTGCCCGGTCCAGGATAAAACCACTGGCAGCAGGGTCAACTACTGCCAGATCGGTCACTTAACTAATCCCCCTGTTGAGCAGGTATCCGGATACGGCGTCAATACCTTCCGACAGGGTAGCGATACCCCCGTCCACCAGCTCCGTCACCTTGTTAATGAAAGGCGCAGGGCTCAGGGGATACCAGTCATCTGACTTCAATTTTTCCAAGTCAGTTTTTTCCGTTACTTCGGTTTTTGTCTCTGGCTCCGGTTCAGGTTTGGGCTTACTGCCGACTCCCAGCAAAGTCCGTATTTCAGCCAGGCGCTTAACGGCATTGATTTTGGCAATGGGGTTGGTGCTGGATTTAACCTGCTTCCGTAGTTTGGCTGATTCAGTCACCAGCTTGATTTTCTCAAGGGCTGAAACACTCATCAGACTGCACCCTCCGCCGCTTCAAGCTCCATGATTTTCGCAACAGCCTGGTCAATCAGGTCACTGTATTGTTCTGCCGTGCCGTTGGCTTCAAGCTCTTCGCCTAACTGGGTCAGGGCGTTGGCGCTTTCCATAAAGTCGCCGGTTTCGCCTGCAATGATCTGGTTCAGGATGGATTCTGGATTGTTACTGCTATCAACTTCAGCCTTTACCGAATTACTATCAGGCTTTGTGTCTGATTCAGACAACAAATCAGATTCATTACTTTCCATCATTGCAATCAACTTTTTATGCTGCTTGTCAGCTACCCGGCTAATCGCATCGTGCTCTAAGCGTTTAAACTCAGCATACCGCTTAGTCCCGCCAGCACTACCTCCATCAGCCATATACTCCAGGCTACCGCTTTTTGTGCCTTCTTCCGTTTCAATAACACTCAATCGCCAGGCATCAATAGTTTCCGGCAGATCAAAAGCCTGCTGATCACGCTTTGAAACTTTGGTTTTTTCAGAAATGATTTCCGACTTAAGGAGGCTCTCCCCTTCATCCAGAGGAACCGGGTTTTTCGCCTGATAATTCACTAACATTCGGTCATGCAAAATTACGTCAAACTCTTCACCCTGAAACTCTTCCTGTTCAGTTTTTGGCTTTGCTTCAGGCTGCTTTCGCTCACTGTTTCTATGGTCAATCAACAGTTTTCGTAAGTCTTCGACAGAGCCGTGGTCATGCCATATTTTTCTCAGAGCAATACCCTGTCTGTTTCTTTTATGACCGAGTGACCTGGACGGTAAAACCTTTAGATATTCCTCTAATGCAGGCTCGTAGGTGTCCCCATCGCCCTGGACGACACTGCGCAACAGCACTTTACTCTTATCGTCTTCCGGTGAGAGCGCATAAGCCATTATCCGGCTTGTTACGTCATAAATTTCATCTTCTGTGGGGTTGTTGCTGTGTTTTTCTGATTCACGGCGCTCGGACTGAATATTGTGGTCAATCTTTGCGAAATAGTAATAGTTTTTCTCTTTGCCGTAGTCGGCGTAAGGATCACCCCAGCTATCGTTATACTGGTTGCCAATGGCTTCCAGCCGGGACAGTAATGCGGTTGCTTCCCTGTGATAAGAATTTGTGCCTCCCCTGAAAACGTCGCCATCCGGGTCTGCCAGATAGTCAGGATTCCAGAGCGGGATTGACTCAGGCAGGTTGGTGACTGTCAGGTTTATAGATTTGCTTCTGCCGGGTTCTGTTCTAACGCTGACTTTCAATCCACTGGGCAACTTACCGCTTTCGGTATCGTCTTTGACCTGTTTACGAATCAGGGCTGCAATGTCTTTCCTTTCCAAGCCTTTCGCTTTATCCAGGTTTTCACCGAATTCAGGCAGGTCACTGGTGTCGGTAGCGGTTTTGAAGCGGGAAACAAAGTCACGGATATCCGTACCTACCTGGTCCAGCACAGACTTGGCTGAATCCATAATCAGGCCATCAACAACCGGATAATCTTTTTCAAACTGACTGTCTTTGTAGTCAAACGTCATATCATGGGTGTTATCACCATGATACGTCGCCTTCAGGATGAAACGTGTGCCGTCTTCACTCATTTCAGGTTGCTGGACATAGACCTTACCTGCACCAGTGCGGATAACGACACTGCGACCAGCCTCGCCGGGCCTGGCTTTATAGTGGGTTTGCAGGTGGGCAAAGATGCGCTTCCCGATCTTTACTTCAGGACGGGCGTCATTTTCAGCCTGACGGCGTTTTAGTGCTTCTTCTTCGACCCTTGCATACAGGTGATAGCCAAAGTTGCCGTCATAACCCTGTTCTTTTGACCACTTAACGATATCCTCGATGTAGTTGGAATTGCGGTACAAGTCCACCAGCTCATCAGTGATTTCAATATCGTTGACGCCTTCGGCTTCAGCTTTACGCTTGCCCAGCTCCCGCAGTTCTGCCCGAATGTTTTCATGGGAGTACTGTTTTTTCAGGTCGATATCTTCCTCAAGCTGAGCCATACGGGCATTCAGGTATTCAAGGCTTCCATCGTCTGTTAACTTCGGGCGACGTTTGATTTGAACACCGTGGCGCTCTTCAAACTTGTCAAACTTCAGGATTTCACCGTTATAACCGGTTACTCGTTGTGTGTCATGATCAACTTCGTGGATGGTGACAGTCTGACCGTTGATGTCCATATCACCGACTCTCAGAGTGACTTCGGCCGGCAGTGATCCGGTGATTACCAGGTCAGACAGTCGTGAGACAATTTCATCAGGATTGGAAGAGCTAAAGCTCTCAATGTAGCCAGCTCCGTCATATATCCCTTTAGCCTGGATAAGGCCGGTGTTGTCTACAATGATGTCACCAAAGCACTGCCCTTTCTTACCCCTTCGGGTCTGACTGGTTATGCTCAGCTCGTTGCCATTCTGGTCAACGTCCCAGCCGGAGCGGCTAAGACTGGATGCCAGGTCGGTCGCAATCTGGATAGGGTTGATGATTCGGTTGTCAGACGCAGAGCCACCGGCAATTTCCAACAGCTCTTCCAGCTCATCAAACATTACCACGCTGAAGAATGCCCTGGTTTGTGCCAGCTTTTCAGCCACGTCATCCGGAAAACCACCAGCCACAAACAAAGCCTTTACCTCATCCTGAAAGATGGTCGGCCACATGGAGGTATTACCGGCTTCCCTCATGCGGTCAAGCATACCGTCGATGACGTTAGCAATTTCTTTTGCAATGGGAGTAAAGAACTTAACCGGGTCGTCCATGAAACGATCAAACCGCTCGTACAGCTCGTTATCCGGGCGGCCCCCTTCAGGTGGCAAGACTTCTTGATGGTTTAGAACCTTGGCAAGAATCTGATCACCCTGGGTATATACGTCAACGTCTTTATACATTGGCGCCATTTCGCCCAGACGTTTAAGGTGTGAAACCCGAATCGGCTCCTTGGCTTTTGCCATATCACGGATCGCTGTCAGCGCTGATACAGCCTGGTCGCCGCTGAAAGTACGCTGACTGATGCTATTTGCCCACTTGATCAGCTCGTTACGCAGCCAGTACAAAGACTTGCTAGTACCCTTCACGTTCTGACCCATAAGACCGGCCAGCTTAGCCATACGAATCAGCTCTTCACGGTCAGGGCCTTCATCCTCAAGGTGTCCGGGGTTTTTACCCTTCAGGCTGTTATACAGGCTGTAGGTGTTGCGTAGGCGCTGATCGGTATCAGCCGCTTTCTCACCCTTCCGTTTCTGGGATACGCCAAGAACCTTGGCATACAGCCTGCGCTCTTTTGCCGTGATCTTGTCGGAATTCTCCAGTTTTGCCAGCTGGCTCTTAACGCCATCTACGTCAGCCATTGGCATTGGCGTATCGTCTTCTACCTCTTCCTCGATGCCTTTTTTCCATTCGATCAGGGCAGCACGTTTCTGTTCCAGACTGACCGCTCTGGCAAAGTGGCGGCGCTCTGTGTCCGGCAGCTCGCTTCGGGACGGCGTTAGCCAGGGCTCAATATTGCGGGATAGCCAGCCATTAACAGTGATTTCACGGCCGGCACTGGAAATTACGTCTTCTTTGACGCCAACCAGTTTGCTTAATGCCGGAACCGTTAACGAATTCAGGTCAGAAACCAGCTGTGATTTAGCGGCAGTGTACTCATCCAGAGTAGCCAGGTACTCGTCAGGAGTGGTGTTTTCCAGGCTTTGCCCTTTGGCTCGGGCCGACCACTTTTCCATCTCTGCTTTCAGTTCAGCAACATTGTTGTTAGCGGCTGACTTTGATTGCTCAATCTGTGCGAGCAGGTCTGCATTGCGACCGTTCCACTCTTCCAGCTCAACGGTTAGCTGAGTCTTTTTACCTTGTTTTTTTTCTGTCAGGGTGTCCAGTTCGCCCACTTCATCAGTCAGCACATTGATACGGCTATCCAGCACTTCCACCAGCCTTTCACTGGCTTCCAGGTTGTCTTTCTGCTCCTGACGCTCTTTGTTTCTGGCCTGGAACCGTTCGCTATTTTTAGTCACCAGCTGAGTCACACGACGGGCAACCGTCTGCAGTGGAATATCCTGCATGATGCCCTGTTGGGTCATTTCCGGGGCGACGATGTGGGTGATATCTCTTTTGTTTAACAGCCAGCGATATGCAATCAGAAAATCATTCGGACGGATTCGACCATCGGCGTCAGGGGCATGAAAAACGACACTCACCACCTGACCATCGTTAAACGGGAATTGTACCGTTACCTGGGCAAAGCCCCCTGACCGGCGAGGATCACCAATAACAGGCTCGTCTGTGATCTGGTTATCGTTGGGTAATGCTCGGTTGAATGCCCTTGCAAGAGCCGCCATCTTACGGGGGAACCTGTTACCGTATTTGGCGGTCACTGCGTCCATGATCATTTCATCCGTGATCAGTACGCCAGGGTTATAAGCGGCGTCCAGCACATCAACAGGAGCGGTTTCAGTTAAAAGGTCAGGATCGCCATCATTGACCATCGTGTAAAATGCGTCACGTAATTCAGACTCAGAAAAACCGGCTTCTCCCAGCACGATTTCATGAGTGAGACGGATTCCATTCATTAAGCAGGCCTTATCTCATCAAAAAAATGGGTAGGCGGCATAATTTCAGCCGGACTACCCATTTGACGATTAAAATAAGTTTTTGCAGGGAACGGGCAAGAATATCAGCTCGCCCAGTCCTCAACCTTTAAAGCAAATGTGAGCTTGTGGAACGCCTGGTCATTGGTGACAAGAACAGTTCCAGAAGAGTGACTGTGTGCGGCAATTAGCATATCCATGCAGCCGAGCGACTTCCCCTTTGACTCAATCAGGGTGCGAAATTCGGCGTAGCCTTTCGCTTCGTCAAAAGCCCACGGCAGCACTTCTATTCGTGAGAGAAAATTTTCAACCAGGAACGGCAGCTTTGATTCTTTTGGTAGCTTTGCAGCCCCTTTGAGCAATTCAGCAGCCGTGATTGAAGAGACACAAACCGAACCGGCCGGAGCATCCTTCAGCCGCTCCCTGACTGATTCGACATTCCCTTTGATGATGTAACTGGCTGTATTGGTATCAAGCATATATCGCTTCAAAACAACTCCCTCGGTTGCTCAATATCATTATCCCTTTCAACCATAAACTCATCAGGCACTCCCGCTTTATCAGCAAGAGCAAAAAAGTCATCCCAGTGCCCGGCTTTTGCCGATATGATGACCTCGCCTGTCTCCTCATCACGCCTTATATAAACTTCGTCCCCTTCAAAGCGGAACTCTGCAGGTAGTCTGACGGCCTGGGATCGACCATTCTTGAAGAGCTTTGCTGTTTGCCGCATTTTGATAACCTCCATTTGCCTTACCCTCTGATATATACCGTAGTATATACCAGAGAGTTTGACAAAAATCCGGTCGATTAAGCGGCCAGCCGCTCACCATTTGCCTGTACCAGCTGCGCCATACGACGGCCAACTGTCTGCAGCGGCATATCACGCATTTCGCCCTGTAGTTCTGCTACTGGCGCAACCGTCTGTGTGACATCACGTTGGTTAAGCATCCAGCGATAAGCAACAGGTTGATCACCGGTATGAACACGCCCGGTATTGTCGGGTACATGGAGTACCGTGCTGATGGTCTGACCGTCTGCCAGTGGCAGCTGAACCGTCACATTAGAAAACCCACCAGAGCGGCGGGGTGTGCCGATGACAGGTTTATCAACGATTTGTCGGTTCTCAGGCAGGTTCAGGTTAAACGCCTGCTTCACTATCTCAGCAAGACGGTTGCCACCTTCACCAGCAACAGAGTCCAGAATGAAACTGTCTGTTTCTGCTTTACCGGGGTTGTAAGCCGAATCCAGCACGTCAACAGTGGTCGGTTGCTGGAGCCATTCAGCCCCTTTACCTTCTTCCAGCCAGGACATAGCAGCATCCACTTGCAGCGGACTGAATTCGTCGTCTGTTGTTGCCTGACTGGTTAAACGCATACCGTCAAAGTATGGGTTAAGCCAGAATTGAGTCGCACAATCAAACAGGCTGGACTGATTAGCAGCCGCTTCACGACGTTGGTTGATATCCTGAAGTATCTGCTCCGGACTGATATCAAAGTCATCACCAAACAGGGTATCGTCCACGGTTTCACGTCTTGCCTGATCGGCGTAGGTGATCAGTGATACTGCTATCTTGTCACGACCAATAGCCCGGGTCAGTTCCGGATTGTGGAATAACTTGATCAGCTCATCTGTTACCGGGTCAGGCGCAGACAACATATCAGCCTGGCTCAGTAATTCGCTGATGGCTGTACGGTTCTGCCGTGCCTGGCTGACCTTTCCAGCGGCTTCAGCAATCTGTGTTGAGATATCAAAGTCTGCTTTTACCCGTCCTGCTTCAACGTCTCTTTTCAGCTGCGCAATCGCCGGGGCAGCGTCCACCAGCGCACCCGAAATAGACTTAACATTGTCGTCTGTTGATTCGGTGATACGTGACATCACTGAGGGCGAACCGTAGGCAGCACCTAACAGGGCATTACGGATACGAGCCACACCAGACTGAGACAGACCACCATGAGCGTCCAGCAAGTCACCATGTTCATTGACTGGCAGCTTGCCAATAAACGACCGGACAAACTGGTTATTGGCGGTTGCGGTAATATCACCACCTTTGAAGTCAGACAACATGGCTTCGTCAATCATTCTGGCATCAGAAAGACCCTGCTCCGTTGCGCTCATTTTGCTGACCGTCATCTGGTTCGCTTTTTTCGTGAACAGAATCCGGTCATCCTCTGACAGGTCAGTGGTACGGCGACGGATAAGCATTTCACCCGCTTTTAAATCCAGCCCGGTCGCTTCCTTAACCGCCTTGGCATAGCGACGATGCAACAGCTCATCCTTAACAATCTCACGCATAGCCATGGTGCGGCCATTGCCCGATTCAACGAGATTGTCATGGCTGACGATTGGAGCGCCTGTATCGGCGGTAGGCGCATCTAACAGCTGATTCGGGTCAAAGTTCCGGATGATGCTGCGAATTTGCTCTTTTGATGACTCCCGGGTTCTGTCCCTGGGCTGCAAGCTCTGGTCAAAGTTATCCTGATCAGACGTAATCAGCTGATCAATAGCCACCACTTCCAGGCGGGTTTCAATTTCCATATCTTGCGCCCGAATATTGCGGGTATTGGAGCCCCTTGGGCGCAGGTTTGCCAATGCCCGGTTACGATTCTCCAGACTAGCAAGGTCAAGCCGCATCTGGTCGGCTTTTGCCTGGTATTCGTGGGCATCTTCTTCAAGGATATCGATTTCAGACTGTAGCTTGTTACTGCGCTCGCTCAACTGCTCAATCAGTAGCTCTGATTCCTGGACCGCTTTACGCTGTTGGGCTACCTGTTCGGACTGGGCGACAAACCTGGCACTGTTGCGGTGTACAAGCTGCATAACACGACGGCCAACGGTTGCCAGTGGTATATCTTTCATCACGCCACGCTGAGTCATTTCAGGGGCAACAACATGCGTCACATCACGTTTATTTAACAGCCATCTGTAAGCAATCAGAAAATCACCGGACTGTATCCGGCCGGCACTATCCGGCGCATGGAATACAATGCTGACCGTTTGACCGTCTGATATCGGTATCTGGGCAGTAACAGTCGCAAAGCCACCAGCACGGCGAGGTTTACCAATGATCGGCTCCATGACTTCCAGCTTATCGGACTGTCGGGACAGCACCCGGGCGAGAGCTCTAACGGTGCGAGTAAACCCATTCCCATATCGGGACGTTACAGCATCCAGGATCATCTGATCAGTTAACAGCTCACCGGGGTTATAAGCGGCGTCCAGCACATCAATGGATTCGGTTTCAAACAACAAATGCTCATCGTCTGAGGTCAGGCTCTCCATGATGGAATTAAGCCGCCTTTCAGTGAATCCAGCCTCATCAAAGACAATTTCAGGGGTTAATCTGGCACTTCCGAGCGAATTAAATTTGTAATTTTTATTAATTTCGCCTAGTATCTGGGTTGTGCCGCTCCCATGCTGGGTTAGGAAGTCTTCGGATGCCCACGGAAACCCAGAATGCGTAGAGCAGGAGAACACATCGGCTTGTCCGGTGTTCCCATGTAGGCTTAGCCGCCCACCTGCTTCATCGGCACTTACCTCACTACTGCTTTCGTAAATAAACTCACTTGCTTGTGGGCTTCCTGCTTTTTTCCATTTTTCAATAGCTTTTGGCATTAACTTTTCGTGGTAGCTCTTATGCTCCTCGAATGCAGTTACAATCCAGTGATCTCTGTCGGGTACTTGTCGCCTCTGTCCTTTTTGATCTTTTTTGCCTTTACCCTTTTTTTTCTTACGTTTATCCCTTTCTTCATTCGCTTGTTTGCTTGGGACACTCACAGCCATTCGTCCATCTAGGGAGTTTTTAGCCAGAACAACAACATTATCACCCAGTTTTATTTCTAAGTTTCTGGCATCAGGAGCACTGATTTCACCCTGAACAAGCACCTGAATCATTTTGTCCAATACGTCCAGACCGCCATTATGGCGTACCTCATCCATATAGGTTTTTTCCCAGTTTCTTTTCGCAAGAATATGCGAAATGCCTGCACCAGGCTGAAACTTAGGCGCTACTCCTGGGCGACCGAAAAGAAAAGCAATCCATCCATTCCCCTTAGCTCTTGGATTAAAGTCCTTATCAAGCTCCCTTCTGTAAACTCCAAACAGCTCGTCTCTGTATGTACGAATGACATTTCTAAGTAAGCGTTTCCCCTCGGTAATATTTTGTTGCCTTAATGTCTGCTCAGCAGCACTGTCAAAAAAATCCTCCATCACGCAGCCTCACCCAACGATACCAGTTCACTCTGCAGGCGCTCATTCTCTGCCTTGGCTTCTTCAATCTGACCGGTCAGGGTGCTGATTGATCCCTCGTTTTCGCTGACCTGGGCAGACAGGGTTTGCTTGCGCTCTTCCAGTTCGTTGACGGTTTGCTGCAGCTCTTCTGCCTGTTGCTGGTACAGGACAATACGGGCCTTTGCACTGGTGCGTGCGACGGTTGCCTTATCCACTTTTTTCGGGGCTGTTGCACGACGACGGCGAGCTTTTTGGAATTGGCTTGAGTTGGCTTTGACACGGTTGCTGATCTCAGCAATAGCCGCTTTCAGATTATCAACTGCCCTGACCGGGATAACTCTGGAATTCAGACGTACCTGGAATACAGCCCCTTCAGACGTTGCCTGCAGCACCACTTGCTGACCATCGGCAATATTGAATGTTGCCCGTTTTGTGGGGACGCCAGACTGACGGCGTACACGGTTATCGGCATCGATGCTGGTGACAACCAGGCCGTTAGATTCAAACTCTTTTTTGACCTTGCTCAGGCCTTTCTCGTTAAAGTTTTTGAAGTCGAAAGAAAGGTAACGTTGATTAGCCATCATGGCCTCCATACAGTTTTCAGGGAGTGTATGGAGGCTCTGGCTGCGGGGCTTTTAAATTAATTTTTCAGGCTGTGCCAGTTCTGGCAGAGCAGCAATAGCACCTTTGTTTGAGGTCAGATCGTCAAGCCTTCTTTCCAGCTCATCGACCCTTTTAATCATTTCAACCTCTCGGGTAATCAGTTCGATAACCGTTGTTTCCAGGCTGGCGAATACCGGCGTGGATATCAGCGGAACCGGATCGATGTTATTGATCATTTCAGGCGTTACCGCTGTGGCGTCTGAAGGGATATCAACGACAGCAAGGGGGCAATGCCCGTCACGTAATTTTACCTCGTCAACCGCCTTGATCGTGACCATGGTCACTTCTTTCAGCCGGTAGTCCACTTCCAGCACGACAAACTGAGCTTTACCCGGTGTCAGGGTGATGGATTTTCTAACGCCTTCGGGCATTCTGGAATTAAGGGAAAAGCCGCCGCAATCGATGACAGCCACACTGTCCTCATTGATGCCTCCTACCTCAACCTGAAAACCGCCTTTGTCAGACGGCCAGACGTGAAATCCCTGGTAAACACCTGCAGGTATCACCCGGTTGAATTTGCGGTTGATCGTCGCACCAGACAGATTCTCACGCCAGGCAGTATCAACTCGTAAATCGTTCTCAGGCTGTTGGGGCCAGTTCTGCACAAGACTCATCAGGCGGCCTCCGGCAGAAAGGCAATATAGCCGTTAAGGTGCAGAGCCTCTGAAGGTGTCACATAGTCGGGCAGCTCAACACTGATCGCTACTAAATCGCCATCCTGATCATACAGACCGGTCACACTGAATTTTTTTGCGTCATCAACACGGTCGTTTGGTGTCATGCGGATCAACAAACGGCCGTCAGTGTAAATAAAGTCATCTGGACTTAGTTCTTGCCGCCACCACTCATCAGGCACTTTATCAGTGTCGTCAGGAATCTCTTTTATGGTTGGCGGCTCAGTACTGTCGTCGATAAAGCCATAGCCCAGGCCAAATTCAGCAATAGTGAATTTATTCCCGAGGCCAGAAGCACCGAGGGCTGATTTTTCGTAAAATTTCGGCAGCAATTTTGCTTGTTGCCAGGTGGTTTCTGTCTGGTTTGGCATCAGGTCAACGTACCATCGTAATGAAGATCAATAGGACTGAAATCACAGGGAATCTCGTCAAAGCCCATGTACTCCCTGGGCGGTCGTGGTTCGGTGTGATCAAAATCGGTCGTGCGGTGAATGTCGGCATCCTGCCAGGCGGGTAGACGTGAATGGATCGCTACAAACTCATTGGTGATTTGTCGTTGATTCAGTTCCCAGCTCAGGCGGTCATGAACCCAGTCGATATACAGCAGGAAAAGTTCGCCGTCGTAGACAATGTGTACCGGCTTAACCTTGTCAATTTCAGACCTTACCAGCTCAACAAAGTCCTCTTTTGCCAGGTCCGGGTACACTTGCTGCATCTGGCGATAATCGACCCATAGACGGCCACGGCTTGTCATCATGTAATCGTCCAGGTTGCCCCGGGCAATTTCTATTTCTGTCTGTGACCGCAGGTTGTCGTAGGTGTATTCAGCACCCAGCAGGCAATACATGATCTCCCAACGGGCGTGAAGCTCCGGAAAGTTCCGGTCCAGGATGGAATTGATAACAGAGGCGGCATCCTTTTCGTGTATTTCCCGGGTTCGCCAGGCGACAGCAAGGGGCTTCTGGTGTTCTGCCATTGGCAGAAACACATCAAAAAAATCACCCAGCTCAGACAGACGCCGGTCAATGTCATCAGAGTGCGCTGTGAACAGTGATTTTGAGGCGTCAAGGCGTTCCGCTTCAGGGAAAAAATAGGTGTCCCAGAACTCCTCTATCACGCTGGCAAGCTCAGCCCATACAGGCGCATCCTGCCTGTTTTTAGACAATCGCTCGACTAACCATTTTTTCACAATGACACTCCCGCACTAGATTGGTCGGGAGTGTATGGGGAGGGTTACGGGCAAAGTATTAAAAATAAATTTAATACGTCAGGGTCAGGCGGTTCATGGATTCATCAAGGTCGATGAAAACCATCTGGTTCAGTTTTTCCGGCTCGGTCATGCCTTCCAGATCGATATACAGCTCCTCCTGGTTGGCAAAGATATCCAGATCATTCATGAGCGGGTATAAATCCCTGATCAGACAGACTGATTTACGCTCTTTCCAGCTGGCGTCCTTGCCGTAATATTTAACCAGGCAGTCAGATATCATCTGTCGGGCTGTTTTAAGCCCCACTGAGCGTTTTAACCGTCCGGTGATAGCCACTACATAGTCAATGTCTTCCCGCTCGTACAGGGTGTATTTGCGGTTCAGACGGGGCAGACTGTCCAATGACTCCTTAACCTTGGTGGATACATCAGGGTCAGCAGGATCGTAGCAGCAGACAAAAATGTTATTGATGTGTGCCATATCAAAGTGACCCACCATTTCCTCCATCTCCTGTTCACCCCAGACCTTCAGCCACAAGATGCCGGGATGATGGCGACGGATGAAAAATTCAAAATCATCGCTCCATATAACACTGTCGTCGTATAAGACGTTGTACTGTGCGTTCCGGGCAATATCATCTGTAGATTCAACGTTCCGACCACCTGTAATGGTGTCCGCTGATTCAAACTCTACGCCCCTGGCAACAGCCGCTACGGGACTCAGCTTTTGACTGGGCATGAGGGATGTTTCACCCTCAGTGATCCACATCACTACTTTGATGCTGGCATTGGCCGGCGGCATACGACCAAACAAGCCATTGCCGAACCGGATGCCTATCTGTTCCAGATGGTTGTAAAACTCGTCGTATACATGATCTTCAGCGCCGGAGTTGCGGAACATTGGGCGATACTCCCACTCTTCCAGACCTGCACCTGAATCAACAAATACCGATAGCTCACTGACCTTGGGTGACAGCTCCCTGGGCAGTAATATTTCAAAGAATGGTTTCTGCTCTTCGACCAGGTACAGCTGGTCGGTGTAATCCAGCTGCAGCGCCGGAACGTCAGCCTCTTCCCCTGCTTCAATGATGACCGGCTCAGTCAACAGGTACGGGCGCTGTTGTTCGTCAACCACCTTGGTTAAATCCGGTAAGCCCTGCTCGAATTCACTGCGATTCAGAACCCGGATCATGCCACTGGAAGGGGTTGGCTTACGAGGCGTGTAAAGCCGGTCTTCCGAATGTGCGAGGGTGCTGGAACGGTTTACACACGTTGATAGGTACTGCTCCTGTCGTGTGCGTTCCAGTTTGCGGAACGCCGCTTCAATAGCAAGGTTCTGGTGAGTGTTCATTGCCTGCAACAGCTGAGAATCAGCCAGGGCGGCCAGTTGTGGGCGTTGGCGAACCAGCTCAATAAACTCGGCTCGGGTCTGCTCTTTTGATTCGTAAAAATCCATTAGTTTTCTCTGACCTTCTGGTAACTGCTACGCATTTCACCGCAAATCTGACAACGCTCCAGCACCAGCTTGATATCGGGTTCCAAAGGA
Organism: Endozoicomonas sp. NE40; assembly: GCF_040549045.1. Taxonomy (NCBI): domain Bacteria; kingdom Pseudomonadati; phylum Pseudomonadota; class Gammaproteobacteria; order Oceanospirillales; family Endozoicomonadaceae; genus Endozoicomonas; species Endozoicomonas lisbonensis. The sequence continues at coordinate 42,116 of NZ_JBEWTB010000003.1, forward strand.
GCCTGAACGTGCTTAATCACAACAAAGGGACAGTATTTTTTTACCCGTCCGGCGTTCGGGCAGATCGCTTGGTGGTTATCCATCCGTCAAACCTCCTACAGTGACCGTGACAGTCCCAAACTGGTGCAATAGCGTGACCATACATTCATGAATCGATTGCCAGGATACCCGCACACCACGGATGCTGATGCCTTTCAAATCCATACGCAGCTTTGGAATTAATGTCATTTCCATCATTGCCTCTGTGTCACTTCCCTCAGCACTGAACTGGAAATACTGGTGATTGCTACCCCATTCAGGTTGATCTGCAATAGTGCCGACCGGGTTAGCGAACCAGTCCCGTATACGGTTGTTTAATGCCTCTGCCTGGCTGTGGGTTTTAATGCCCTGACTGTCCAGCCCTAACAGGTAATCAAGTTCATTCATCAGATATGGTCGTATGCGATTAATGTCAGTAATGCGTCGTCAAACTCTGTGGGGATGTCCATCGGGCTATATCCGGGCTGCATAGGCGGCATGGTGTTCCGGCTGGCTTTTTCGATGGCTTTAGCCAATTTCTGCTCGTCGAAATAAGCCTCAATGCTTTCTTTTGTGCCTTTGCCCTGTTTCTGGCTGGGCCGTGACTCTTTGGAAGCAGGAGGGTTGCTAACGATAGGTTGTGGTGGTTTTGGCGGTTTGATCTGGGTGACTTCAGATTCAATGATCGGGGAGACTGCCGCCGCCTCAATGGTTTTTTCAATGTCTTGCGGGTCTGCGACTTCAATCAGGACAGTCGGTAACGGAGCAAGCTCTACATGACTTTGGGCATCACCCACTTCACCCTCTGTTTTTTCCTGAAATTCAGCTATTCCGGTTTCCTGGGTAACGGATTGATTCAGGGTGTCAGATTCTTGTGAAACTGAGGATTCAGACAGCTCTGAAGCCGAATTATTCTCGGACTCTTTGATCGATGACTGAATATCAGAAACGTGCTTTTCCAGCTGACTGGCTGTGTCTGTGGTTTGCTCCTGATTTTTTTCGGTTGTATCAGTTTCCTGAGAAACTGGAAGCAGCCCGTTAGCGTCCTGCCAGGCGTTATAACGCTCTCTTGACGGGGTTAGCTGGTCATCCTGATAAGGCAGTCCCATACCGGCAGACAACTGCATTGTCCGGATATCTTCAGCCGCTCGCTGTTCCTCAGTCAATGTCCTGTATTGCCGGTCAGCCTGCTCCTGTATAACAGAGTTTTCCAGCTCATTACCGGATTTATCAGGGTTTAGCAGCCCCTCATACTGGCTTATGCGCCTTAACTGGTCTAACTCAGTACCAGACAGCTCTGATAAGCTGGATTCGCCACTTTCGACTCTGGTTTTAAGCTCCTGGGCTGAAGTGGTTTGTTCTGTTTTTTCAGATACCTCTGGGTCTTCTGTAGTGCTATGCTTTCGGTCGTTCAGCTCTTCTTTGATTGACTGTCGAAGCTCATGGGCTTCACCAGCTTTTACAGGGTCTTCCCGCCATTCTGAAAGAGACGGCTTTATGTGATCCTTCATCACATTTAACTCGTCATCAGACAACTCTGACAGGGTGGATTCGCCGCTTTCAATTCTGGTTTTAAGTTGCTGGGCTAAATCTGCTTCGCCTATCTGGTCGGATTTTTTATCGCCCCACCAATTACCGCCTTTTTTTCCCAAAAACAGGCCAGCAGCACCACCTAAAGCCCCCACTGCTAACGCACCTAATGGGCCAAGAAGCATCCCTGCTTTCGCTCCTGCCGCTGCACCAGCAATAGCGCCACCAGCCGCCCCCCCGATGGTACTGTCTTTTTTTACCTTTTTTTGTTCTTCAGTTAATTCTTCATCTTCATCAATGGACTTAAAGCGGCGAACGATGCCAACTATACCTGCCGTAGCCGCACCTGCAGCTGTGGCGAGAACACTGGCAATTAATCCTGATTTGCCATTAAAACCACCACCAGAGCCACCAGCACTGCCTTTGAGTTTTTTCAGCTCTTTTTGTTGAGCCTTGTGTCGCCTTTCATCAGCGGCAAGCTGTTCATCCAGTTTCTCTATCAGCTCGTCGTTTTCACGGTCTTTCAGTGCAGCCGGTTCAGGCTTTAAAGTCGTCAGTTTTTCCGTGAGACGTGCGAATAAACCACTGGACTCCTTACTGTTACGGGTAGTTTCCGTCTGTAGCTTTTCAATGCTGTTTTGAGTATTGGTTAACTCTTCACTGGCGTTGCTTCCCTGACCGGACACATTACGCAAAGCCCTCGCCGCAATGCGAACTGTTTTTCTGATCTGTTGAGGGCTGTTTGTGACCTTGCTTTTTACATTGGAAGCCAGCTGTGAACGGTACTCTTTACCCCGTATTCTCTGGGATTCATCCACTGAGAGCATCTTGCCATTGTCGTCTCTCAGCTGTTTTTTTGAGTCTTTGCCCCGTAGCTTTTTACCAAAATCAAGAATGCCTTTAATAGGCTTCCAGTTTGCCAGTTTACCCCCGACTTTTTTGGCGCCCTTGGAGTCAACGAACGTCTCTTTTAATTCCTTTGCAGCGGCATAGTAAGAACCTCCTGTGGCAGCAGCAGCAGAATCCGACGCACCTTTTTTGTCGATAGCCTTTCCGGCTTCAAGCGGGTTAATCGCTGATGCCAGTCCGCCCATTTTTTTTATGAACTGACCTTGCTGTTTAGCCTGCTCTTTCTCTCGCTGTTCTTTTTGTACCAACGCACTTTTAGGTAATGGCTCAGCGGCTTTTGCTTCCGGTTTAATCTCTTTTATTTTATCCAGATACTCAGGCTTCAGCGTGGCTGTACCAGGTTCGACAGTACGCCCTCTGGATGTTGTAACAACCGGTTTTTGAGTCAGTTTTTCATGCCCAGAATACTCTATTGATGGCTGAGTAGTTGCAGGCTTACCGGGAACCACATCAGCAGTTGTTATTAATGCTTTCTCATTTGGACTTTTTTCACGACGGCTTTTGTTCTTTTCCTGACTGGCCGGCAACCAATTTTCATTGACTACCTGGACCACGGACGGCGAAGCTATGGGTTGTGGTGCTGGTTGCTGATTGATGGACGCGCTGTTCTTATTCGGTGATAAATCCGCCTGTTTCATCACAAACGGTAAATCTGAAGTATTCTTACCAATCTGTTTCACTAAAAGCGGCAAAACCGAGGTATTAAGCTCGATCTGTTTCAGTGAATCAGCAATATCGTCCGTTGGCTTCAGCTCATTATCCCGCTCCTGAATAGCGTTATCAGACGCCAGACGGAACGAATCAATTTCTATTACGGCATTACGATCCGGCATTTTGGTGCTTCCGTTTTAATCCTTCATGGAGTTTCAGAACCAGTCGCTTTGGTTGGTTTAGCAGACCGCCTAATGTTTGATTACCAAACAGACAAAGATTGTTAATGATCACGCCCCAACTGGCAGTGCTATAGTCCTGGAATGTAATGCTGATACCGAAAGGGTAACTGCAGAGCAGTTGTTACCTCCCTGTTGTCCGGGCATTGGTGCGGTGGTGTGGTTAACAGAATCCGACCGTTAGACACTGTTGATTGCAGGCCGTGAGTCATTTCTTTTTGCAGGGCCGTAACATCATCCCTAAGTTTTTCGTACCGGCTGATAGGTAAACCGGCCAGCACTTCACGGACGTTAGCCCGACGTTTTTCATCGTCTTTTTCCAGGTCATTAGGCTTAGTCAGTTGCTCTGCCAGAGTTTCAAAGCGAATAACAGCCGCCTGGCGACGATAATCGTTACTGTCAGGCTTCAGGTCTGTGAGTACCATGCGTAGCTCTTCCAGACGCTCCAGAGCCTCACCACTCAACGGCACAACCCGCCAACCATCCAGCTCCCGGTATGGCCTGCCTTTCATTTCCTGATAGTTTTCAGCAAGTAGCTGTAAATCAAAATTGTGAACGTGAGGCTGTTTGCAGTGTGGGCAGTCATAAGGTATCGACAAGATTCGGTCATTTAGCGTATGCAAGGCATACCAATACAGCGCAAAACGGCGGTCGTCTCCCGTCCACTGGGCGCTATTGGAATACTGATCTGGCGACTGGGTAGCATTCAGGAACGACGTGGTTAACGCCTCTTCGTGATTCGGAGAGACGCCGGACAGCTCCATGGCTTCCATTGCCGTCATTTCACGGAGCTGGATTTTTATTTCCGGGTTACTGGGTAGGCTGAAGGGTGCTAACACTGATCTTATCCATCACTAACATCATCAGCGCAGTGTGATCATCTTATGGGGCAAAGACTCTTAATAATTTTTTTTGAAATTTGTTGACCGATTTAAAATCAAATACCAATATTAGGTATATATTGGTATTTATACGATGCGGGAGAAAAATATGGCTAAAAACACCAGCATAACCTTGGGAAATCACTTCGACGGGTTTATTTCAAGTCAGATTGAAAGTGGTCGTTATGGCTCTGCCAGTGAGGTTATTCGTGCTGCCTTACGACTCTTGGAGAGCAATGAAACAAAGCTAAACACTCTTAGGAATCTCCTCATAGAGGGAGAGGAAAGTGGCACTGCCAGTTACGATTACAATACTTTTATCAGTGAGCTGGATAGCGAAAATAACGAATGAAGACGTTTGTTCTAACTCAGAAAGCAAAAAGCGACCTGAAGGAAATCGCAAAGTTCACTGAAAGTCGGTGGGGGAAAAAGCAAAGGAACTTTTATTTAAAGCAGTTTGACGATGCTTTCCATTTACTTGCAAGACAACCGGAAATAGCCAAGTCTTGTGATGATATCAGGGATGGCTACTTGAAATTTCTTCAGGGGAGCCATGTAATATTTTTCAAACTGATAACTGAAAAAAAGATAGAAATTGTGAGAATTCTTCACAAAAATATGGATATAGATACCCGCTTGAATAGTCCTTAAAAAAGGGGCAAACGCCCCTTTCAATATCAGGCTGAGGCGAGTTTGGGAGAGTGTATATACGAGGCGTCCACATATTCACTGAATACTTGTAGCACCTCATCAGTACTGACTTCCAAGCCCTGCGGATTAAAAACAAACGGTGTGCCGTAGGTTTTTAGAATTAGACTGCTCGTATAACCATTCAGGTAATGTTCGGGGTTGTCTACGTGAATAGCTATCTGTTTCTTCACTACGCTGATTTTTGTCACTTTAGACCAGGGAACAAACCCGCCTTGTACCGCCACTAAAAATCCTGACACCCCATCTTCAGCAAAAACAAGAGCAGGAACTTTTGCAAAGAGCTTTCGTGCCTGAAGAAAAACGTGATAACCACAAAAGAATAAGCAAAAAAGACCAATCAGTCCATCAACCCATACTGCAAGCAAAACAGCTGAAACAGCCACCAGCCCTATCATGACGACTTTGGTTTTGTCGAAATTAATCACTTTTTTCTGACTCATAAAATCCCTACATTACTTTCCGAAAATGGCAAAAACACAGGGCAGCAGCCAGATTTTGAAAACTGATTAAATTCTTATCACTTCCCTGTATGGCGAAATATACATGCCGGTGAAATCAAGTTAAGTAGCTATAAGTACCTATGCTGTATACAATAGATTCCATTGAATACAGTATAGGTGATTGATTATGTCTACTTCTGCGAGAACCGTTCGGCTAAACGATGATATGAGTCAGGCTGTTGATGAAATAGCCAGAATATGCGGTCGTGATGCAAATTTTGTTATGAGAGAAGCCATTGAAGAATATGTAAAGCATCATGAATGGATTATTAAAGAGACACAAAGGCGCTTAACGAAACTTGAAAATGGCGAGGGCAAACTCGTTTCACACGATACCGTTAAAGACTCCATCCTTAAACGAATTCAGAGCAAAAATTGATGAATATTTACTGGATGGAAGAGGCTGAATATGACCTTAACCACTGGCTTGACTACATGGCAATACGTAACCCGGAAGCGGGTAACAGGATCGCTGTAGAGGTGCTGGAAGCTGTTGAAAGCCTCAAAGAAAACCCGTTAAAAGGTAGAGTTGGCAAGGTTCACAACACAAGAGAGCTGATTATTCCTGACAATCCTCTCAAGGTTATTTATACAGTCGAAGAAAGCCTAATCAGTATTATGTTTGTCCCTCACCAACGACAACGATGGTCGTCTATTCAGAACTGACAAAACCATCAGGAGAAATCAGGATTCTTCGCCCACTTCACAAAAGCAGTCTGGCAATGACTATACCGGTTGCAATCGAAAAAGGTACTAAGGCTATAACCCCCAAAATGAAAAACCTTTCAATTTTCTCACCAGTCAAGCTGGTTTTCTTAGCTTTGTTGTCAGTCATTGTCTGAAATCTAGCCCTATATTGCCCACATTGACACCTGTAACTTACCAGGTTACGCTTATATTGTCTTTTGATACGGAGGTGTTCATTGATAAAGACATTTAAGCACAAGGGTCTTAGAGTCTTTTTTGAAACAGGTTCAACCAAAGGAATTATGGTTTCTCACAAAGACAAGTTAAGGCGAATTCTAACCCACCTTGACGCTGCCAGTAGAGTGGAAGATATGAACTTTCCAGCCTACAGGCTTCACCAGCTGAAAGGTAATTTGGAAGGCCAATGGTCTGTTACGGTGAATGGGAACTGGCGTGTTTTCTTTAAATTTAAAGATGGTCACGCCTATATCGTCAACTACAACGATTACCACTAGGTAGCACATGGAAAGGTTGTTGCAGCAGCCTTTCCTACCTATGAAAGAGAGTACCATATATGAACATGCACAACCCAGCACACCCGGCAGAAATCCTGAATGAGGAGTATATCAAGCCTCTGGGATTAACAATCACTGAAGTCGCCAAGCGCCTCGGTGTTACTCGCAAGGCGGTTTCTGAGCTCATCAATATGAAAACAGGCATCAGTATTCCTATGGCTTACAGACTGGCTAAAGCCTGTAACACAACACCGGAACTGTGGATTAACATGCAGGTTAAATATGATCTGTGGCAGAACCGTGACATTGATGTCAGTAATGTCAGTTCACTTGCCTGATATGAATTGAGAATGGAAGGCCTGAACCACGGGCCTTCAAATCATTAAACCGAAAACTTCTGCACAAACCTCACCGGAAACTCTAGCAAGCCACCGTCTGCCTCATAGCTTTCTGTGATATCGCCCACCAGCGTCGGGAATATTTCCCACTCCCTAGCGTCGTCTTTCTTGTGCGTTATCTGTCCGTTTTCTTCAATGAGCTGGTAACGGGTACATTTGCGCAGGTAGTTACTTTCAAGGTTAACTGTTGCCCTGCCGTTGGCTGGGCTGTGACCGCTTCCATTGATTACTTTTGCAATCCACGCCGCCATCCAGTTATAGACTCTTCTGTCCTGGTTATCCCTGACCGTCATAGACAGCTCTACAGGCATTGACCGGACGGGCATAGTGATAACACCAGCCCCGACGTTTTTCGTCTCAGTCTCGACCTCTAAAGCCCCGTAGGTGATGTCCTTTACATAGATCGAAAGGTCTTTTGGTGGGTTTGCATCGTCATTTGCGTTAGAACTGCCATGAAAAACTAACTCCCATTGCCACTGTTGTTGGAAGCGGGTCTTAATGGCTGTGTTCACCATATCGCACCGCAACCGGTTTAAATCTTTCCTGGCGGTTGATACACCCAGAGCCATCAGAACCACCCTGATATAGAAATAGTGGGCAGGAAGCTGTGTTCTTCTTCCATCGCTGTTTCAAGGGCATCCAGTTTTGCCTGAGTTTCACTGGCTTGCGGTATGGCATCAACCGGCAGTTTTGCCGCCTGGTTCGCCTGACGCAGCCGCTCATTATTTTGCAGCTCAATCAGGTGGTAAAGGTACTGCTCAATCAGGCCAATGGACTCACCCGGCAACATGCCGCTATCCAGTGGCAGATGATTGATATCCACCACAAAATCGACTTTGTAAGGCGGTTCACTCCAGCGGTTAACATGAGTGACGTTTATCATCCCTTCACGGTTAATCATGCTTTTGTGATAGTTGCCTTTACTGTCGTGTACCGCAATCAGCTGACTGAAGAATGGCGGGACTTCCACCCCACCATTCACCACGTCATCAGCGGACAAATACAACGAACCACTACTACCGGCTTTATCCTGGTAGCGGCGCATGGCGAGCTTTAGTAGTCCTTCCAGCTTCTCCGGTTCCAGGAGCAAAACGGCGAACCGGTCACAGACGGCTTGTAGTAGTTCGTTTGGTGTCACTGGTTAGTATCCTTTTCCAGACAGAAGCTCAGCCCAGTTGTATCGAATCGTGCCAGATGGTTTAACGATGGCAGTACGATCCTCAACACTCAGGTCAGTGGCGTCCAGCTTGATAAAGCAATGGGACAGCCGGAATCTCAGCGGTTCCACACCATTTGGCAGAGACTCACAGATCAGCTTCAGCTCCAGGGTCAGATACTCTTTTTTGGCAACCGAGTCACGGATCATTTCCAGCACAGCACCAGATATCACTTCTTTGAAAGTGATCGACATTTCGCCGCTGTTGTTGTACGACCCCTGTTGTGTGAATTGCACACCGAGAGGCGCAAAGGTTTCAATCTCTTCCCTGGAGAAAGCGGGAATCTGGGTTGCCTGCACCAGGGTTGAAAACTTCTCTTTGCCTTTGATGATCAGCTCAAAGTTACTACTGACCGCACCTTCACCCATGGCAAGGTGTTGGTCATACGCTCTTTTCAGGAGCTTAATATCGCCCTTTGCATTTGCTATAGACATTTACTACCACTCAATAAATTTCATCGATGTTCAACAGGGTTTTGGTGGAAACTTCAAGGGAAACGTCAGCAGACAACAGGTAGCCATCAGGGGACTTAGGGCCGTCCAGCGGTACAGATACCGACTGAATAATGCAACGCTCATAGATGACAGTCCGGCCAATATTCAGAATGACCTCGCCGGGAATTCGCCCCGTAGCATTTCCATGCTCATCATCACTGGACTCTCCCCCAAACTGCTCTTTAACCTTGTCCCATACCGCCGTTGCGCTAATCGGTAACGCTCCTTTAAGGTCAGGAGCCTGCATTCGTTCCAGTGCCGATATGGCGCCTTCTACTTCGTTGGCAGGGTTATCCCTGGCATAAAGGGTCAGCGTTATGCTGAAGCTGTGAGGCTGGTTGCCTGACCAGATTTGAGTACTGGAGAGCGTTGTTTCAGTGGTCAGTCCGGTTTCGGCCTGAAGCAAACCACCGGACTTCTGCAACTTGTTACCTACTGAGTCACCCTGAAGCGGTTGCGACCAGTTAGCCTGGACCGACTTACTGGTTCCTTCACCAATAACTCCGACAACGCAGGTGTTACCCTGCATGATCCATACTTTGTGATATGGCGAAAGCCGGTCATCGGTGACGCCTAAAACGTTCTGAGGTGGTTTACGCCATATCAGGTTTGCCATGGATCACATACCCCGTTGCTTACGCACACGCATGGATTTTTTGCGGGAGCGGCGTGCAGAGCTGTTATGAGCCTTGCGACGGGCTTTCTTCAAAGCGGCCCGCTGCGCACTGGTACGGCGCTTTTTACGCAACGGGCGTTTTTTGATTTGCACCTTGCCATTACGCACGACCTTGCGACGGGCAGAGTCGGTAATCAGGGAAGCGGACACCGCAAAGTTGCCAATCAGCTCCTCATCACTGCTCTCACTTTCTGCCATTTTCCCTGACAGATGCTCGCCCAGAGATTCAGCCGCATCGTCAGAACCATCGATAGCCGCCGCTACCTGCGATTCACTGCCGCCCAGTTGTGCCAGGGCGTCAGCAGTCGTCGAGCGCAGACCGTCGTAGAAGTCCTCTTCCAGCTCATTGCCTTCACCGTCTTCGTCGTCTTCAGACGCCAGGCCGGCAATCAGGTCATTCAGATACTCAGCGCTGTAATCACCGTCTTCGATCCAGGTCAAAGCTACGGCCATACCAGTCGCTCGCAGCTCTTTTTCGCCCATATCGTCAACAGCAGCATCCATTACATGCTGTGAGACTTCTTCGTCCTGTTTTTTTGGCTGGCCGTACCCGGCGTAAGGGCTCCAGTCATCTTCCGGCACAAGCGAATTAAACGCACCTACGTCCATTCTGAACCTCCTTACTTGATTAAAATGGGTTGCATGGCAATACGACGGCCGACGCCGGTCACGCACACAGCGATGGTCACTTGCCACAGATCAAGCTCTACCTGCTCAATCATGATCTGGTAGGGTTCGTCGCCATCTTCCGGGTTGCGAGGTGTCACCAGAGCACCGGACTGCACCCGGGCATCACAGATGTCACGACACATATCAAGCAAAGCGCCTTCAGTCAGACCGTCTGGCTCAAATTTGACAATACGGGCCGCTTTTACGAACTCATGACTGATGTCGTTCAGCACAGCACCCACATGCTCAAAACGCAGATAGTTTTCAGCGTTCCAGGTGGTCAGGCAGTCACCGATCACCGCACCGTTATTGACCGGATTGATTCGGGCTGCAGCCAGCTCAGCAGGTTCTACCTGATCGGTGTAATGCAGTGGCTCAACACCACGACGACCCACTACACCACGGTTATCACCGGCATTGGTAAAGTGCGCACCACGCACGTCAACACGACCTGTTGGCGCAGTCAGACAGCGACCTTTACCGGCTGTAGCCGTACCGGAAACACCCCAGATGGATTTACCACCAAACCATTCATCGTTAGCCCGATACGGGTAGTGGTAGCCCTGGCACAGGTAGTTATTGATCTGGGCATCACGAATCCACTCAATCGCCGCCTTTTCGGTCAGGGCCGGCGGGATGTCATAGCGGAATTGCGCCAGCTTACCGGAAGCAATGTGCAGGTAATCAGCGATTACGTTAGCGTCATACTGACCAGCGGCGAACATCAGATCGATATCCAGCTGAGGCGCACCGAGCATGGACCAGGCTTTTTTAAAGTCGTCGGCTTTTGGCTTGCCGCCGTTGGTTCCACCAGCGAATTCACCTTCCACCTTGTCCAGACTGGATACACTGGCATTCAGGGCAACAGCGGCACGGAAACGACTGCCACGCTCTTCCAGCAGGGCCGGCAGGTACACAGTACGGTTTTCGTCGTCTTTATCGTCTTCTCCCAGACCCGCCACAAAGGACTCATTTGGGATATTGACGAACTCGCCGGAGATTTTTTCCTGAAACAGAATGCTGAAACGGCCTTTATCAGCATCAACATTGCTGATCACGACACGACGGTTATCACTGGGATCACCATCTTTCGGCCAGACTGCCAGAATTGCACCGTCAGCCAGCTTCACGTCATTACCGTAAGGCAGAGCCTCGGTTACAACGTCCATATCTTTATCGGCCTGGGCTTTTTTCTGGGCTTTTTTACCAGCCGGTTCACCGCCGCCAGTAGCAGGTTTCAGCTGAATAACCGGATACTTGGCATCAGACGCAATAACACGCACCAGGGTTACACGGTCACAGCCTTCCAGTGCGTCTTTAACGTGACGCATACCTTCAGCCTCAGCACCGTGAGACATTGGCAGAGGCTTACCACACTTGTCTTGCCAGTTTGCCCGGGTAACAGTGAACGGCTTGCCCACTTCACCCCGACGCATAACAACCGCTGTTGCCGCTGTTACGCTGAGGTCTGTCGCAAGGGAAAAATTGTTATCGATTGGCGGCAGGACGTATACGCCCGGAGCCGCCGTTACTACGCTCGGAATCATTAATAAACAGGCTCCAAAAATGGATATTTATCCAACAGTCGTTTAACAATCGTCTGAGGGGCTTCAGTGACCGACGATGTGCTTTGAGGCACTACATCAATGCGGTATTTGCGGGTATGGAGGCTGATTGCCAGACTGCCATGATTGGTAATGGCCCTGATAAGAGGCACAGAACCACCATCACCCGGTACTCCATCTTCACCAGGGCGGCCGCCAGGGGAACCGTCATCACCAGGTACGCCATCTTCACCCGGCACACCTTCATCCTCAGTGACTACAGGGTTTTCAACGGATGCCTGATCATCAGTCACATCAGTATCTTCGACTTTTTTGGCGGCAGGCTTGCGGGTACTGGTCGCTTTTTTCTCGGTTGGCTTCTTTGCCATACTTCACTCCCGATAGCGGGAGCCCCGTAAGGCTCCCTGTACCTGATTAGATGCTGTTCAACACTTCATCTTTGGCAACCAGACGCAGCTTGCGGAAGTACTTGCGACCCAGGTATGGGTGCAGGTCACGATAAGCCAGCTCATAGAGCGTGTTTTCGTGGCGCAGATTACGCAGGATTGGGTGGGCATAGTTGATAGCGGAAATCGCATCAGCACCGACATAACCGGCGTCACCATGGGAACGGCCTTTCGCATAGCAAAGGATCGCCCACGGATCGTCCATGAATGGATCTTCTTTCAGGTCATAACCCCACAATTTACCGACGTAATGCGGTTGTGGAATATGGCGATAACCCGGCGCACGTTGGAAGTGTGGCGCACCAATAGACTTCAGCAGCGCAGCGGCTTTCGGGCCACAAACCATACCCACCAGACCGGAGGTTTTGGTTTCGACCATCATTTCCATGCTGATGTTTTCCAGCGTCTCGGCCAGGGCTTCGTAGTGGTCACGGAAGCTCAGACCCACCGGAATGCTGCGACACCATTCATGCTCACCGCTCACGAAGAAATACATATCGTTCAGACGACGACGGTCTTTTTCAGCAGAGAGCAGGTTGCGAGCGTTCTGCAGTTGCATGGCGTTCAGGTCGAGGTTGAATTCTCTCTTTGCGCCAAACGCCGCTTGGATGGAAGCAGAGGAAGCCAGGGCGGACTCATGCGGGTACAGGGTCCAGGACTCCATCTCGTGATCGATCATCGGGATCAGCTCAGGCTGAGATTCGATATTCACGTCAAACGCCACATGAACATCAATGCCAGTCTTGATCGCCTCACTGAAGTCGATAATGATCTTACCTTTCTCGTAATCCACAGTACCGGTTACGACCACGGTGCTACCACCCTGGGAGAACTGACCAATCAGCTGACCGGAGCCGGTATCTTTTGCCACAACGTTACGGTCAACGTACACACGCACACGACCGGAATAGATTGGCATCACACGACCTTGATCAGCCTGGGTGCTGTACTCAAATCGCTTATCTTCGCCGTTACCAGTACCGGCGAGGCGGCGCTGATCCAAAGTCGTGTATTGACCCATAAAATCAATATCAATGCGGTCGCCTTTTTCCAAATCACCGAATGTGCTGCCTGCACGACGATGGATTCTGAAAATTTCAGACTTGTCATAATTAGCGGGGATATGGGTGATCATATCCGCTGTGACGGACATCAGCATTGTCGGAACAACCAAGGCGACTTGATGGTTACGTTTGATCAGACCATCGCTGACCGACATTGAGCCCTGAGTGTTGGAGCCTGCGCCTGTCGCATTGTCCATGATCTCTTTCAGACCGTCAGACTGAGGGTTCAGCATGTTTTCGACGGTGTGCATGGCTGATGCCATCATTTCGTCAGATGGCAGGTGTCCGTGTTGTTTCTCGTAGGCACGAACAGACTGAGCCGCCAGACCCGCAATGAAGTCACGACCTTCGCCAGCGGCATCAAAAATAGAATCTTCGGCTTCGGCTTTGATGTTGTCAGAGCGAACAGCAGAATCGGTGATGAATTCGCCACGATCCTGATCTACCTGGGGATCAACCAATACACGACGGAATTCTTTGGCACGCTTGGCGATTTGATCCAAACGCTGTTGGTACTTATCCATTACAGACTACGACTCCATTGGAATTTGTAGCCTGTAACGGTATTGAGGGCAGGTAAACTTGTACTTTAAATAAAATTTTTGGTCGGGCTTTTTTTCTAACTGTCCACAATATCCTTGATTTCATCACTGGCAACAGAGTCAAACACCATCGCCAGACAGGGGTCATCAGCCCAGTCACCCAACAGGGATGACAGAGCAAAATTTTCCAGACCGCCATCTAAGATGCGCTGTGCGTTCTGCTCATGCTCCATAAACTCACGCAGTTTGTCGCCGGATATACCCAGCTTGTCCAGCTTATCCATCAGCCTTGCCAGTTTACTTGAGTCCAGGTTGCCATCGTCATCAACCACTGATTCAAAATCACCGGTCATATCGTCGGCGTCACGCACCAGGTCATCGACTTTATCCTGACCAATACCACCAATAGAGCCAAGGGCCTCTAATACGCTGTTACAGCTACCGCTTCGGCCACCGCTGGCCTCGTCATTAATCTTGATAGCCACATCAAAACGGGCTACAGACTGCGTTAAATTACCGGTCATAGAACCGGCATGAGACACCAGATCACCACTACTTTCTGACACACTGCCTGATATTTTTTCTAGTTTTTCTTCCAGCTTTTCCAGCTCGGCAATATCCGGGCAATCACAAGGGTCCAGGATGTGAGGGCAGTTCTTTTTTGCCCGTTCCATGGCTTCATCCATCAATTCCTGCAAGAGCACAAACTGATTATTCAGGTCGGTGTTACCCGCTGATAACGGGTTGCTGATTGCACCCGGGTTAGCCAGGGCCTTATACAGGGCTATCTGCTTAGGATCGTTAAACATTGCTGTCCTTAAAGGGTGTGAAGCGGATCGCCACCAATCAGCGTTTCACCGCAAGATGCTACAGAACCGGCATTACAGACCGCACGACCATTGATCGTGTGCCGTGATTGCCCGGTATTGGTGACAGAGCCGTGAGGGCTTTGGTTACTGGACGTTGGGATATGCGTCCCCAGGGTATCGCCTACGCAGACAACAGCTACGCCATTAACGGTATGCAGTGATTCCCCGACAATGGTGGGTCTGGGCAGGTAACTGCCATGGCCGGAGGTCATGGTTTTGCCCACTACACAAATGGTCATCCTAGCGTCTCCACAAATCTCGGTGCTTTAACGGTAAACGGTGCGCCTGATACATTGTTGATGCCACCACCGGCATCGATGTTAATGCTACCGGAGGCTTTCAGATCGATATCACTACCCGCTTCCAGACTTACCCCTTTGCCAGCATTCACCATGGCATCACCATCGACATTAATTTCAGCATTGCCTGACAGTACATTGATGACCAGAGAGCCGCCTGATTCTACTTCGGTACTCTCCCGGGAGGAAAAGAACGCACTGTTTTCAGAGTGCAGGACGGTATGCCCCTGCTCTGATATCTCAAACGCCGTGCCAGTTGCCCTATGGGTAATGCGATACACGCCAGGGCGCTCGGTTTCGATGACAATGCCGTGTTGACTGTCCACCCGGCTTTCGTGGTACTCGGCAATATCCGGCACTGGCTCGTTACCGGTACGCTTATGCTCTATGCGCTTTTCGCCATCCCAGGCTTCATGTGGCAGGTTTGGCTTATAGTCCGGGTTGTGATGGATAGAGCCTACAATCAGCGGTCGGCGGGTATCGATTTCGCCGTGGGTTTGATGGGGGAAATGTACCCACACATAATCACCAATATGACACGGCTGGAAATAGCCGCTATTGGTTCTGGCGCCCACTGGCAGCAGGTAATCCGCCCAGGGCAGGTCGGCATCAGGAATATCGTCCATCATACCGAATACACGCACCCTGACCCTTAGTAATCCTTCCGGATCATCATCACAAACGATTGCCGCCTCATGGTACAGGCGCTCATTATTAGTTAACGGTAACAGCACAATAAAAACTCTAAATCAGTGACTCGGGCAGAACACCCTTAATGCGACAGTGGTACTTTTGAAAGGTGTACTGGTGCGCTACCGTACCTATGACTATTTTCTCCGGCAGGGATTCCAGCAGGGGACTTTCCAGATTTTCCCGGTTCCAGGTAATGCTGATTGCCAGCCCGGAACTTAAACCACCCTGACCGTGCAGAAACGCATCCAGCACCGGAACCGGCAGAGTCGCCATGTTGTTCAGCGTCAGCGAACTGGTCAGCCCGGTAAACTCAGCCGGATAACCCTCTGTGCCACTGGACTCAATCAGTCCATCTGCTTTGTGCCAGCCGACATAATGACGGGCAGACTTGTCACGCAACACGTTATGCGCACTGATCTGGCGATATGCGCCCAGCTGGAAACGTTGCCGGTTATCGTTGTAGTGATAGTCAAAGGCAGAATCAGCATTAAACAGATCATCCAGCGGCTTATAAATCAGCTTGCCACGACAATAAAACGCTACACAGCCCTGCTCTTTTGCCATTTTCCTGATCAACCCTGACGGTCGTTTACCCGGCAACAGGTGATAAGGCTCCACGACCGGCGGTTCTGCCGCATCAATGTCAATATCCGGTACTAATTCAGACAGTATTTGCCGTGCCGTCATATCAACAAAAAAGCGGCCCGTATCAGCCGGTTGCTTTAAGGCATTAACGACACTGGAAAGGCAATTCAGCGTTAAAACATCGTCCTCACTGACAGGCGTGCTGAGAATGTCAAAGTCTTCTGTCAGGTGCATATTGTCACTGACATAAGGATCAGCCAGAGTCGCACGAATAACACCACCCTCACTAATGCCAACGTCCTCACGGAAAACGCCCTCGTAATCATTCAGCCGAACAATGAGCTTGGGGCCTGACAGATCAATGGTTTCAATGTAAACCAGACTTTTCAGGAACCCGATATCAAGCTCTTGTTCGCCGTCGTCATCAATGTACGTCAGGCTTTGAACAAATATGGATTCAGCCATGTACGTGACACCCGTCAAAGCAGGGGTCTACAGACAGTTGCCAGCGAATCGAATCAGGTACGGTAACACTCTCGCCGTACAAAACAGGGGCCTGAACTTCGTATTCACATTCAAGGGCAAACAACCGCTGTTCGTTTTTGGGCAAGCTGACAGAAGTCGCCTGAAAGGTTTGTGGGTCAAATATGGTGCAGTCCATCTGCATACGCTCACCCGCCACGTCGTAAGGAACCTGGAACTTATGACCACCCTGCTTGGTGTTGGCGATTTTGAAATACCAAGCCATTGCCATACGCTCAACCGTTGGCTTATCCGGCGCAATAAACACGACTTTATAGGTCAGGTTCATCCTGACCATGCTCAGCATTGTGGCGTTTTCAAGATTTAGATCGTAAACCGTATCACGCAGCACCAGATTACCCGCCTCCGGATCAGCACTCGCCATGGACAGGTCACGGTAATAGTAAACGGCAGGCAAAGTTGCCTGATTGTAATCCCGCTTGCCTTCAGACTCCGCCTGTTTCATGTACGCCTGCAGATTAGCAACGAACTCTTTCGGCTCCAGGAACTCACCCCGGAACACTTTATCCTTGCCATCCCTTTTCATGAATTGCTGAAAGTGCCAGGAACCATGACCGCCATCCACCTCACGGAACGCATCCAGTATGCGAGCACCAAAGGCAAAATCAACGGCGGCCAGTTCTGACACATCGTTTTTGGATTTAATCATTGCGGGTAGCGCCTTTGGGTTTGCGGTTGAAAAGGCGCTTGCCCAGCTGAATAGCCAGTTTGAGTAGTAGCTGTTTTTTCATAAAAAAATACCCTGAGAGCAAAACTGTCAGGGTATCTGGGCTTATGAATAGAAGTTACAAAAATGTTTTTTTAAACCACTGGAGCTTGCTCAGGCTTAACACGCTCAGGGTTTCTGGCACGGATAACACACTGGGGGACTTTCGGCCATACCCAGTCATTTGAATGCGTGTAGTATTGCGGCAACTTCCGAAGATCATCACGGTAGGTCAACAGCTCGAAGAAATCTTTATCCGACAAAAAACGATTAGTTTTCATGATACGGCGCTCATTCTCACGCATCACCATCCAGTCAGTTTCATCCAGATGTTTATCCCGCTGAGCAACCAAACGCTGGTAGCGTTTCTGCTCGTTGTCTGCAACGGGACTAAGTGCAAACTCTTTCTGCTTTTCAAAATCATCCAGTATTGGCTGATAACGAGTATAATTACGAGTTTCCTCCGGCTCTTTATCACCTTTGAAAGTAACAATGCCGGACTCCCCTAGCCATTCAAAAGTAGACACGTTTCCCGGGACATCATATTCACTCAAATCCCAACCAACAGTCACGCCATCAACTGTGACAATATGTTCAACTAAGTCAATAAAGAAGTGCATAAATATACCTCAACTGAAAAACAGTCAAGGTACTGATCAGCTATGCAGGCAACATTTAAAAATAAATTTAAAAGCCGCTACAACGCCATTCACATACTGCGGGTGATCCGCTGTCGCCTTCGAGCCTTTCAATACACTTCATTTCAAGTACCTTTTCAGAAACAATGGAATAGCTGAACTGATCGCTCCCGAAAGGCTTTAGCTCGACTTCGTAATCTGTTGAAAAAAACTTAACGGGTAGGTGGGCTTTTATGGAGTCGCCTATAGCAGTCCCCCAACACTCCTTATAGCCGTCGTTAAACACCTTGAAGTTTGTACCCTCTTCTACAATGTATTGACCTTCTTGAATCGAATCCAAAAGCCTGTGATCAATCGGCAGACACCAATTTTCACCGTCAAAAACTTCTGTTACCGTCCCGTATTCAGAGTTTTTAGGCCTCATGACACCGTATGAAACGCGCCAGTCCTGCAGATCATCACCATCATAAACTCGACTGTCAGTAATCAGCACCTCTGAGTTCATGTGCCTTAGATACCGGCCAGAGTTTTCTCGGGCCTGCTCGTTATCAAGAACACGCTCCCAGTTCTGACCAAGATCATAGCTGATCTCTATATCATCCAAGTCCTTAACAATTGTCCTTTCAGCTAAGAATCGTGCAACACCATAGCCGTCCCAAGTCCCAAGATTAGGATTACGACTCAGCTCAATATCTCTAACCAATTTCATACTTGAAAGTTCCCACACCAGCATACGAGTCCGATCAGAGTACATAACATAACGGTCATTCATACTGAGTGCGCCATGTCCTCTGTAAACCAAACCGCCACCGTCAGAAGGTTGCTCAGGTCTAATCATACGCCAGCCAGAACTCGATCCGGTAGAATTGTATATAAAATGCGTAAATGAAATTACACTCGTACTATCTTGATCCAAAAGGGAAGACCCAAGGATAGCAATTTGGCGATTTTTATAACTGGTAGGATGGATAAATAAATCATCTTGCCTAACATCATCGGGAACATATCGACCAGTCTCAGAACTGCGGGAAACATTACCACTGGAGGATATTGTTAACCTGTAATTTCTGTCCTGAGACATATTTTCCCGTACTTTTTTTGCCAAAACCAAGATGTTGGAATTAGTTGTAAACATAACTACAACGTTTTGGATACCACCTAAACCAAGTGCGTAGTCCCTCCACCGAAACGGTGTTGATTCTAAATCAACATATTTCAAATGCCGACCTTGTTGATAACAAAGAAAATGCTTATGTATGAATACGGGAGAATTAGCATGAGAGCATGTTTCGTTTATATTGTGCAGAGCTTTCGTTCCTGCTGGAAAACTACCTATTTCAGTCCATGTGAGGCCATAGTTCCCTGACCTCTCTACGATGCGAGGAGCGTTGTTTGTAACCCTGTAAAGATAATTCTTATAGCTTACATAATTATAATAAAGCTCCATGCGTGTTCGCTCTCGATGAAAAGTAATTTTTTCACGTTCATCCGTATCTTTCAGAGCAAATTTTGTATGGTGTAGGTCGCCCCTATTCGCTGACGCAGGCTTGTCATAATCAAATGTTGTGCGTACATATACCGAATCGTGGTTATGGTTACTGCTGGCATAACCGCTGTGCGTATGGTCAGTTTTTGAGTACACAGAGTCGTGATTATGACCGCTTGTTGCAAAGCTCGATGCCGCTTTACCATCCAGCTTGGCAGAGTCCGACGCCTGGGCTGTTTTACCCAGATAGTCATTGTCGTGGTTATGGTTACTGCTGGCATAACCGCTGTGCGTATGGTCAGTTTTTGAGTACACAGAGTCGTGATTATGGCCGCTTGTTGCAAAGCTCGATGCCGCTTTACCATCCAGCTTGGCAGAGTCCGACGCCTGGGCTGTTTTACCCAGATAGTCATTGTCGTGGTTATGGTTACTGCTGGCATAACCGCTGTGCGTATGGTCAGTTTTTGAGTACACAGAGTCGTGATTATGGCCGCTTGTTGCAAAGCTCGATGCCGCTTTTCCATCCAGCTTGGCAGAGTCAGACGCCTGGGCTGTTTTACCCAGATAGTCATTGTCGTGGTTATGGTCTTCAGGAGAAGCGCCAATTTCCTCCGAGGATGGCTTATCACCTTCATGGTAGATTTTCCGAAAAGGTTTCCAGAAACCCGGATCAGAACTTGAGTTATGAGCAGAACGCCAGTACAAGCGATGGCTATTACTGTCTCCCAATATTTGAATCATTCTAGTGGTTGAAGAGCCCGCTTTAACAGTCAAAACTGTAGTGTGACTCGTCGGCCATCCGTTATTAGACCCACTCGTAATATTTCCAACAGACAACCCCTGTGGGTAGTCAGCTGCGCTATCTTCTGGTTTTTCTGGCATTTCGTACCAAGGTAGAGCGCCGTTCTCAACTCTCAAATGACCAGAAATTGTATCTCCAGACTTTTTGACCAGATCACTATGTTCGTGTCCCGTATCAGATTTCTTGTTTAACTCTCCCTGAAGACCGTCAACGTCGGCTACTTTCGGCTTATCCAGCGTGCTAAAAAACTTGCCCCAACCTCGCCAGTCACCGTTTTGGTAGTCTTTACTTCTGAACCATACCTCTGTGTTCACGGTCGGTGACAGAATTTGGAACATTCTGGTTCCACCATCGCCAACGGCCTGAAAACCTATGGCACGATTACCAGTTGGGTTGGCCCCTCCATTTGTCCCATCAATAAAACCTCCTCGCTCGGGGGATTCATTGACAGAACCGGCTATCATGCCTCGGGTATTAGTACCGTGGTTAAAATGTCTTGCGTCTTTACCATCGACCTTGCCAGTATCCGCAGCTTTAGCCGTTTTTTGCAGGAACTTATCGTAGACTTCATCTGATGAAATACTGGCCTTATCTTGAACCTTATAGAACTTATCAAGGTCCAGGGAATACACCAGACTATCGCCTTTCTCATAAACTTCGCTGGATTTTGTAGAAGCATTGGCAATGTGGGTTTCTTCGCCCACTGTGCCGCCGATCTGGACGTGCCAGATAGCTGAGTATTCAGGCTTATCCGGATACTTGCCAGAGCTGAGATCAACGCCGCCCAGGTGTTTAAACTGACCGACAATACTGGCATTCAATTCGTCGATTTTATCTAAGGCATCTTCAGCTTTTTCTATGCCTTCTGTACCCTGCTCATAAGCCTGCCTGACGGCGTTAGGGGTTGCTGATTCTGTAGTGCTTTTGCTATCAATTGCGTCGTTTAATTTGCTGACACCGGTCAATTCGGTTGTTGCAGCACGCACCGACAAAGTACGGTCGGCCGTCAGATCACCGCCTCCCTGTAATGGTGCTGTCGTATTGATTTTCCGATCAATTGGAGCCTGCTGGACGTTATCAACGTTACCCAAATCCAACTGTTTTTTATCAAGGTTATGGGGATTGTCCTCGTTACCGTGGTGCGCTTCCACTTCACGAACGAGCGAATCAAATGAGTAGCCTTTTCTGGACACGTTTTAAGCCTGTAGAACGACAATTTAAGCCGAACCTACAGGCGGATAAAACAGGGAGCAGTTAAATTATTTTTTAACCCAGCGTCATAGCCTGGTAACTGTTTAGCGGTTCCAGATAAACCCGAAAGTCAGCGATATGCCCGAAAAATCCGGTAGAGCCGCCACTATTGCCGGAGTAACCGATGGCAATCCTGTTTGGTGTACCCGGGTTAGTATCAGGTGTGACTCTCTCATCTACAAACAAGCCATTAACATACGCTCTTTTGGTGTTTCCTGAGCCATGGGATACCAGAGTGAATGAATTGGTTTCAGTGATATCGTCAACATGGAAGCCACAACCAGAGCTGTCCGTATACCAACGGATATGGTTAACACTGGACGTTGAATTTCTCCTGAGCAGGTTGTAGCTGTAGCCAGGCACACCAAAAAACGCCATTGAATGCCCTTCATAACCAGCCAATAGCGACCCCTTCAGGTGCATGGTGTAACCGTGCGGCGTCCAGTTATTTTCTACGTCAACGTCCAGATAGTCCGGTTGTCTGGTAGCGGCTGTGTCATCGGTTTCAATCAAGGAACTGGCGAACGGCAGAGCTTCCCACTGATGACCGGCACAAGTGAATGAGCTTTCACCATCAGGCTCGCTGTCAGCCCGACCATCGATATACAGCCACACCTCGCCTTTTATGGTTTTAAGTCGTTCAGGGTCAGGCGGTGTGTAGGTGACTGATACCCGTTTCCAGCCTTCAGCCAGATAGTCGAACTTAAACGGCAGATCGCCTCCGGTAATGCGCTCTTCCGTTGCAATATCAATCACAATATCCGCATAAAAAACTGAATCAGAGGCAAACCGGAACCGGTACTCGTTATAGTCATCTTCTTTCACAAACAAACTGCAGGTGATCGCTCCATCTTTCGTGCCTGAAAGGTCTGCCGCCACCGCCCGGTAAAGTCGCTTTGTTCCTTCTGCTTTCGGGGTGACAATGGCGATATTCAAGTCACCAAACTGACCACCTTCCTTGATTTCAACATTGGCAGACTGCCGCCATTCACCGGGCTTATTGCTATAAGCACTGTGGTTGGTGCTGCGCTGTTCCACCAGATAGCCTTTTTTTTCAATACGCAGCTCGTCCACACCTGCCCGTACCGGATAGCCTGATTTATTGACGTAAAACCCCGGACTGTTTCGACGGAACTCTGTCCCTCCAAACCCTTCCCGCAAGTGGTGATCACTGGTCAACGGTAGCCATAGATCAGGGTGCGGAACCGCATAGCGATGGTGGTTATCAACGTGATCCCTGAACTTGTCCGCCGCCTGGTAAAGCTGTTCAAATTCTTTTTCAAAGTCAGCGATTAATGCCTCAACGGCATCAACCAATTCTTGCATGTATTTGGGCAACGGGGGGAGTGAGCCAGCGGGAACTATGCCACCAGCAGAGACAAGATTTTTCAAGTGATGTCCTGTTTATTCATCGGCGTTGCACCGACGTTACAAACAGAGTTACAGGCAGGCTTTTAAAGTTTTTTTTGTCTGGCTCCCTCAGCAACACCAGACAATGACTGTTTAAGCCGTCACTGAGTCATTCAGCAGCTCAGTCAGATGCGCACACAGCAACACCAGATCACCGGTTATCTCTGTTGCGGTATCCAGCTCCGGACGCATTTCTGAGATTTCCGCCTCATTGCTTTCAGCAAGGGACTTTGCCGCTTCAGCCGTGGTTTTAACACCACTCAGACCCGTTGCCGTGGCATAGAAACTTGCCGCCTGACCATTCAGCTTGGCAGAGTCTACAGCCTTGGCAGTAATACCCAGATAATCCGCATCATGGTCGTGGTCATCGTCAGACTTGCTATCCAGCTTATCCTGTAGTCCCGTTACATGACCAATGCTGTGATTATGGGACTTGGCTGCATAGTCGTCGTCATGGTCATGACCCGCAGTAGCGAACGCACTGGCTGATTTACCCTGCAACTTGGCAGAGTCAGCCGCCTGCTCATCCTTTTGCAGGAATTTTTGGTAGACCTCATCCGATGAAATACTGGCTTTATCCTCAACCTTGTAAAACATATCAAGGTCCAGGGAATAAACCAGGCTATCGCCCTTCTCATAGGTTTCACTGGATTTTGTGGACGCATTGGCAACGTGGGTTTCTTCGCCCACTGTACCACCTTCCTGCACATGCCAGATGGCTGAATATTCCGGCTTGTCCGGATACTCACCACTGGAAAGATCAACGCCGCCAAGGTGTTTAAACTGACCGACGATACTGGCATTCAATTCGTCGATTTTGTCTAAGGCATCCTCAGCTTTGCTGTTAACCGTGCGTACCGCTGTGGCAGACGCCGATACTTCCGAGCTGTTGGTGGTTACACTGTCAGTAATATCCCGCTGTGTATCCGTAAACACGGCGTTGGCCGGTACAGACTTCCCAACAGTTTTACCATTCACCGTGTCGGCGTCGTCTGCCGCTGTAGCACGATCCGCTTTCTTTGCGCTCTCAGCCTGAGCAGTAATACCCAGAAAACGGTTATCTGCTTCTGTTTTCGAGTAGGCGCCTACGTCACCGGCACTATGGGAGTGATCCAGCTTTGAATAACGCTCATCGTGGTTATGGATGAATTCATCGTGGGTATGATCCGCATCAGAATAGGCAGATGGCAACTTTCCGCCCAGTTTGGCGGAATCAACTGCTTTTTCATCCTTACCCAGCTTACCGGCAACCGCTGTTGCCAGATCACTGATATTGCTTTCAAAGGCCTTAATGACCTTGCTTACTGCGTCTACAAGCTCCTGGAGATAAGCCGGTAATTCGGGCAAATCGCTCTCTAAGAGTTTGTTTACGAGGTTTTTCTTGCTCATTGACAGCCTTTCCAAGTGTGTCGTTTAAATCAGAGGTAATCTGGACTAAAGCGGTTTCGATGTGTTCAAACTCATCGGTATGAACATCAACCTGTGCCTGTAGCCTTTCTTCCGTCTCCCTCAGTTCCTTGCGGGTTGCGGCGGATTCAATCACCTCCGCAACCCGGTCATCGACGTATTTCGTCGTGGTTAAGTCTTTAAGTTTGGGGGCAGTCATTTGCCAATTGATCACCTTTGCGTTTCAACTCAGCCCATCGATGCCCTACCTGGTGCAGTTCTTCCGATTGCAGAATCAGCTTACGGGCCACACCTAAGCAGGCTTCTGTTTCTGACGCCTGACAGGCTGTAAGCCCTTCAGTAACAACTCCCATTGCCTTAATGATCGCCTGGACCGGATTCAACAGACCGGGAGCCGCTTGCGCCTCCTGCAGAGTGACCAGTAAGCCATTCAGTGCCGTCACCTGCTCTGAAATTTCATTTTTTACTGTGTTAATGGCATCAGCCGTCATGCTTGATTGCTCCAAGTGTTTCAAACAGATTCGTTACCCGCTCAATGTTTTCAGACGCCGCTATAGCCTGGTTGTTTAGCGTCTCTTCATTGAGCAGGTCATCAAGGGATTTTTCAGGGACTTCAGTCGGGGTATCCACGCTGGAATCAGCGATAGCCTGAGCGGCTTTTCTCAGCTGTGGCTCGTGGTCATACAAATCAATGTCCGTTGGCATTTCTGCATCGGAGTGCTTCAGATCATGGACAAAATCAGCCATGACCGAATACTTACGACTACCGGCAATTGCCTGCTTGTTAAGGGTGTCTTCGTCAAGGTCATCATCCATGCTGATCATCGGTGTAGGTTCCCGCATGATGTCCAGGGCATCATCGGACGGCACTGCGTCCACCAGCTTCGCCAGCTGATCTTTCAGACCTTGCCCTAATGGTTTCGGTGTCCAGGTTGGCATTCCATCCTCATCGTAAATAACGTCGGGTAGCGTATCGATCCCCTGCGCAAACGGCATCAGAACATGCACTGATCCCGCCTGACCGTTAGCGCCAACGGGTTCCGATTTCAGCACGTACAGCAAGGTCACTTTTACCCGGTCTGCAGATACCTGCTCTTCAAACCAGACGACACTTTGTTCCGGTACATTGGGTTCTTTCAGCACAATGGATACCGGTTCGTCCATGTGATCCAGTTCCCCGAAGCCATAAGCCAGTGATAGCCCAGGGTGATCGTTAGGCAGCATTATCGCTCTGGACACTACCGGGTCAGCAAAGGAAATAGTTTTTTCTCTCGCTTCCAGGTTGCCTACCGGGTCAGGCATATCAACCGTTGATTCTGTGTCGTCTATCTGGGCCTTGAATACCAGCAGGTCAAAGCCTGTAGGCGCCTGGTCAATGATCTTTACCAGGTCTTCCGCTACCTGGTTCGTGACGGGTAAATGGTTTCTGGCAGTAATCGCCATGCTTACAACTCCTGAGCCAGTTTTTTCACGGCGGCTACGCTCATGTTGTTGATGTCCGCCACTTTGGCGTAAACCGTTGAGGCCGGCATGTTATACATACGGGCAAACTCCAGCTGATTCTTAAGGTCTGATTTAATGGCAGCGGTTTTACTGGGCTGTTTGGATCGCACCGCCTTCTGGGCCTTGTGTTTCTGGACAGCCGATTTAGCTTTACGAGCCATAGCATCAGCCTCTTTCTGCAGGGCCTTTTCACGTCGGGCAACTTCCCGCTCTTTTTTCCGGATCGCTTTATCCCGTTGATCCAGCTCTTTCGCTCGTTTCTTCAGAGACGCCCGTTTTTCGTTTGTGAGCTTACGAAACTCTTTTTTGGAGTCTTTACCCAGTTGAGCCAGAAAACGCTTCTGTACCTGCTCCATTTGCTTCAGGGTGGCTTTTGCTTTCTCCTGGTTGATCTGTCCAGGGCGAGCACGGTCGAGCTTTTTTAAATCCTTTTTGGTCAGATACTTAGTGCGTGAATCCGAACCAAAGCCAACCTGTTCCGCCTGGCGTTTCATTTCATTGGATAAAACGGCCTGGACAGTCGGGGACATCAACGCTTTGAAGGTCTTTAAAACATGCTTGCAGCAACAGCCAACGCCTTGAGGGTTGCGTATTTTGGGAAAGTCTTTCTCAAAAGGTCTTAATGAAAAGCCGCCGACGTTCGCAATGTATCGATACCAGTACTGGTGACGACCACAACTGCAGTCGAACTTAACCGCTCCCTGACAGGCTTTTTTGACCGCTGACAGTGGTGTCCGCATCCCGGTCATTGCCTGATTCCACCACATCAGCTGTACCCGTACCTGGTGCCAGTCGGCGTCGTATTTTTGCGAGGCGGTGACGACAAAGGTCAGGGTATCGCCGTGTACCCGGTATACTCTGGCAGACTTGATCTCTTCATTGGCTCTTTCAATATCAACCGGCAGGGAAGCGGCCACCAGCTGAGGCATCGTGACGCCGACGTGTTTGTTATATTGCCGCTCTAACCGTTGGCGGGTTTTAGAGAAGGCTTTGAGGTCATCAACCGTGAAGGGCTCGCCGGTTTCTTTCTGACCTATGACGACTTCAAGGTTGGCCGGCAGCTTGCCTGACCGGATAGCGTTACGGATCGTCCCCGGCGACAGTGTACGCTGTGCTTCCCGTCTTTCGGCGTTCGCCAGCTTGCGAAGTTCCGTAAAGTGTTTATTGACCTTTTTGAAGTCCAGCCCTTCAAAGGGATTCTTCCCTGACGCCTGACCGGGTAACTCTATCTCAGCCATGCGTTACCCCTTTGCCAGCAGTCGGAAAAAACTGGGCAAGCCGGAGCGGGTTGTCCGGGGCTTTTCTTGATCGATCCTGATGGTGTGCCTGACGGTGCGCACTGGTGCAGGTGGCTCCAGAACTTCCGGCGTCACCACGTCGGCTCTGGTGACAATAGCGCCGTCTTCATCACTCAGCTCTGACCAGTATTTCACTCTCTGCCGCAACCACACGACAGGCGGCAACGGTATGGCAATACCCGGCGCCAGGCTTTGCCGGTAATCATCCAGCCCGGCAGCGACAGCAACAACGGACTTGAACCGGACACTCCCGTAGTAGCGTTGGGCTATCAGGTCAGGTCGCAGAACCTCATCAATGGACACCTCCCATCGATCCCAGTCGTCTAACGGCCGGCGTATTTCGGCATACAAGCCGCTACGGTACAGCGGGTCAGCAATATTCAACGGGTCTATCTTGGCAATGGCCTGCATCACTGAAAGCCCCCGTTTGCGTTGCGGGACGCTATCACGGCTTCAATGGTGCGCAGTGGTTTCGGCTTATCCGGTGTACCGCCAATGTATTTAAAAAACTCCTGCAGGTACTCGTCGGTTGGCGGATTGAAAAACTGTGCAGCCAGTACGGCCAGTAACATTGACCGATGGTAGCCAGAGAACCGGTCTGGTTCGATGTCATAGCGGTTACGGCCTTTCTCGTCCTGCTCCACGTTGACGACGTTGCCCGTTAACAAGTGACGTTCCAGCCCGGACGCTACCACCAAATTACCGTGACGATTACCGGACGTGTCGCCCATGGCGGTCAGGGAGTAGTACAGGTCAAAGGCGATGTTTTGATAGGTGCGCTTCTCTTCCGGGTCGATATCGTCAAACAAGACTTGAGAGCCGTACTGGGAAAAGAACGCTGTTCCCCTTTCCTCTACAAGGACGATAAAGCCGCTCTCAGCGTTTTTTTTGCATTCCTGCTCTAACGGCTTGCGCCAAGTGCCAAAAAGCCCTGAGACGGCTTCCATGGACTGTATAACCAGTGCCTCGCCATTATACGCAGCCATACACTTGACCCGCTGTGACCCTAACAGCGAGACAGTGAATATTTTCTTGATGGATGGATCAGACATACACTGCCCACTAATTTTGAATCAGCGGCTACCGTATGCCCGTATCTCGGCATTGACTGTTAAATAAAAAATTTATGGATAAACCCAGTGGTCAGCTCTGCCTGCAGGCATCCCATCGCCAGAGCCACCAGGGCAAACCGTTTATTGAAAAACGTTCGTCTCGGGTAGCCCAGGGTAACAACCAGCATGGAAGTCAGCAGGGAGTATTGCAGGACTCCCAGAAAGTTAATCGCCTGACTGGGTAGCACGCTCCGCCTCCTGAAGGTTTTGCCAGACGGTTTCCAGTTCCGGACCAGGCAGAGTCATCCAGGTCTGAAAGGATTCCTGCCCGTAGGCCTGAGCAATCAACTGTCGTATAGCTTTCGGTTCAATCCTGCCGAAAAGTACCTGCTTCAAAGCATCCAGTAACTCGGGAGCCATCCGGATTAACTGACTGTTGGCGTCTGCTCTGCCGTCAGTGTGGCTGTAGTACGGGTTGTTATGGACTCTGCCAATAGCGGGATCGTAGTAGTTGCCTGGCACTGATTCACCGGCAACCGGAGCAACCTTCAGTTCGGCTGAGCTGTTTGTATCTTCATCGGGGTGAATGCCCCAGGGTGCGGGGGTAGGTGGTGTTGGTATCACAGGTAGCTCCAGACAAAAAACTGAAGCTAACCGGGATTAGTAGCTGATTCTCGTAAAGGTTTTTTTTGGCTCGTGCTCAACAAAATAATTATCTAAAGGTGGAAAGATTTGGGGTAAAACGTAGAAAGATCGATGGTGTTTTCCACCTTAATGTCTACAGATTACCTTTAAAGCTCTACATTATTTGTCAAAAGTAGAGCTTTTCTTTGAGAAAATGGCGAATTTAGTCAAGATGGTCTGCCAATACACAAGACGAACAGGTTTTTTGTAGACCTTTCAACAAACCGATAATAAAGCCCTATCCACAGCCTTATCCCCTGAAATTGTGGATAAGTTGTAACCGACTTATATATGTTCGCCTGCTACAAACTGAAAACAATGTATAGCCCTAAGTGTTGGCTCTATATGTATATCCAAAAACTTGAACCAACAAACTGACAGAGTCGTCCTGTTTGTTCTTGTTTTTCTTGTTTTTCCTGTTTTTCCTGTTTTACCCTTCCCTACAGCCCTTGCTATCCGTGGGCTGTAGGGATTAAATGCAGGTGACTATGTCACTTAAAGCAGGTGACTATGTCACTTAAAGCAGGTGACTATGTCACTTAAAGCAGGTGACTATGTCACTTAAAGCAGGTGACTATGTCACTTTCATTAAAAAAACAGTAGGAAACAACGAGTATTTTTATTATTCTCGTTGTTTAGAGGATTTTTACACGGTATAACTGGGATGTCTGAAATAAATACGGATGATTTAGTCGTCAAAAGCAATGAGCTTATAGAAGGACACTACAGGCTGTCCGCTGCCTCTCAGAAAATCGCAGCGGCGTTGATAAGCAAAGTAGACCCAAGAGGGAAAGGCCCTCTTCCTGAGTTTCAATTTTCTATACCTGAGTATGCGAAGTTCTTCGGGTTAACGGAATCCGTTGCTTATAGAATGATCAATAAAACGACTCTTGAGCTAAAAAAAATAACAATCACGCTCAGAAAAAGAAACAGTATGGATTTCTTACACGCAGGGCTTTTTTCTTATTGTCATTATTCTGAAAAAGACAGAGTCGTTGGTTTTAAATTTGAGCCCTTGATGGAAGCTCATATAAGGGATTTTGCACAAAATTTTACCCAATATCAGGTTAAACAAATCCGCAATATTAAGTCAGGTCACGCTATAAGGCTTTATGAGCTTTTAAGAAAGTCACACCCGATGTCGGCAAATAATGGGCAAAGTTTTCTTACCGTTGACCTTGATGAACTAAAAAGAATACTTGGCATTGATCCCAAACACTATTCAAGATTTTTCGATTTCAAAAAAACAATTCTTATCCATAGTCAGGATGAAATGAAAGAGAAAACTGATTTGTGCTTTGATTTTGAAGCCATTAGGGTTGGTCGGAAAGTAGGAAAAATAAAGTTTGCCATTAAGCATAATCGCTCTTTTAAAGGGGTGGTAGAGAGTCATGATGTGACACCCTTAGAGCTGACACTGGAAGATCAGCTTAAAGCATATTTTCCTAATAACATTCTTACGCTGGTTCAAAATGAGTTCGACAATGATCGTATTGAACGTAACCTGAAATACGTTCAGGAACAGCAAGCTATGGGAAGCGTAGAGATTAATCACCCTGGAAAGTATCTACTTAAAGCTATCAAGGATGATTACGCTAAGCCTCCAGAGTCGAAAAGCACTATTGATCGGCTTCTTGATACAAGCTGGGATATTGATGGTGACTAGAGATTACCTGTTAATGACTAGTTTTGAATCATTAAACTAGTCATTAACAGGGCATATAAAAGAAATTGTCATAAAAATTAATCAACCAGACTGCCATCGAAGAAAGGCCGCTACATGGTGAGGATAACCCCGGCGAATCTTCTCCAGTTCCGGGGCATCTGCCATCTTCATCAGGTCAAACAGTGCCGACATAAAACCGAGTTCTCCCCGCTGCCAACGCTCAATGTAGACATCAATAATCAGCTCTATGCGCTGATCGACGATACTGGTGGTCATGGTACTGCTCCGGCAAAAATGACCACTGTAATGACTACTGTAAGGTGAGATAATTGATATTGTCCGCCAGAATGGGAACCACATCACTATTGAACCCGCCTTGGTTAGTGGCTTCTGCCGGAAAATGCCCCTAGAAAACCAAACGCTTAAGGTTCCTTTTTCTTTGGCTTTTTCCTGGCTTCCTTCAGTTCAGCTTTTGCCTGGTTCAGTTCTGCCCGGGTAGTGTCCAGCTCCTTAAGCGTTGCCTGGTAGGCTTCATCGTGCGTCGCTTTCTGCCGTTCCAGCTCTTTCATCTGCTCCGCAATGGTGGCGTGGTCGGCGGTCAGGGTAGAGAGCTGCTTGGCTTGGGATCGGTTCAGGGCTTCAGACTTCTGTAGCGACCCTTTGGTGCTTTTCAGCTCGGTTTCAGCACTGGCCTGTTGCTTCTCCAGAACGTTAATTTCCTTCAGGTAGTCACGCTCCCTGTCGGTCCAGGCTGTTTTATCCTCTTCCAGGCTGGTGATTTTGCCCTGTAGTTCTGTTTTCTGGGCTTCCAGTTCATCGCAGCGTTCACCCCTCCGGGTCAGTTTGTCCTCCAGCTCAGCAATAACAGCGGCACGCTCTGACAGATTGATGTTCAGCTGGCTGACCTGCTCTGACAGCGTTGTCCGGGCGGTTTCAGCGTCTTTCAGAGCCGCCTGCTGTTGGCGCAGCTCGGTCGTGCGGGTATTCAGTTGTGTTTTGAGGTGTTCAACCTGATTTTGTTCTGCCTGGTAGGAGTCGTTTAACTGCCGATAATGCTCTTTAGCGCTTTTTATCCGTTCTTCCAGCGATGCCAGTTTGCCTACCGCCTCAAACTTGTATTCGGTCAGGGTCTTTATTTGTTCTGCCTGGTTGCTATTGGTCGTGGTCAGGTCATTGACCTTGGCCTGCAGCTCATCCTTTTCTATGCGGATCGTGGATATCAGCTCTTCGTCCAAAGTCTTATCCTGACGGGCTTTTTCTTCTACGGCCTCAACTTTGTGGCTGGCTTCCCGCTCGGCATCGGCCCAGTATTCCTGGAGAATGCGATCACCCAACCGCTTCAGGTTTTCAGGCACAGCGATATGCTGCACCTGCTTCAGCTTCTTCTCCCGGCGATAGTCACGCACCACGAAACCAATATCGGTCAGGGAGCCATAGCCGACGTATTTGCGAATATCCTGGTGAGTGAAGGTGATGCCCTCCATATCGAACTTTTCGCACGCCTCCCAGGCCTTATGCCGGAATGCGTCTTTGGCTTCCCGGCGCTTACGCTCTATGGGGCTTTCCTGGATACTGATTTCTTTGCTTTCACTCATGTTTGCCAACCGTTTTTATTGCTTCATTAGTGGTTTGCGCCCTGAAGTCCGTAGTTATTACGGATCAAGACATACCGTGTTTGTTGTTAGTCTCTACGGCGCTTATACGCAACTCGCAGAGTGTATTCGTGCATCAGGGCAACCCGTTTACGTGTTTGATACGGTGC
Source organism: Endozoicomonas sp. NE40 (assembly GCF_040549045.1). Classification (NCBI taxonomy): domain Bacteria; kingdom Pseudomonadati; phylum Pseudomonadota; class Gammaproteobacteria; order Oceanospirillales; family Endozoicomonadaceae; genus Endozoicomonas; species Endozoicomonas lisbonensis. The sequence continues at coordinate 74,482 of NZ_JBEWTB010000003.1, forward strand.
GGCAAGCTGGTCGCCCTGAGTTGTCGCTTTGTTCGTGTATAGTCGTGGTCAGTACGGGGAATGCGGACAAGCCTGGCTGACAGTGTTTATTTTGCATCTCAAATAAATGAATGAACACTGGGCTATGTCAGCCAGGCTTTTCCCTATTCTCAGGCTGCTTGCTTTGCCTGCCTTTTCTTAAAATCCCGTTTTTTTAAATCCAACGCATTCAATACCCGATATAGATTCTGGCGAGTCCATTTATATCGTCCTCTGGCTGTTGGTACGCCTGACTCATTCAGAGCATCAACTATGTCATTAACCCGGAAGTCCGCCTTCAGATAACGCTCCAGTATCGGGCGTAGTGATGCCAGCCACTTACGGGAACGCTCCTGACACTTCTGCACCCCGGCATAGACCTTTTTATTGTGTGTCCCCAGTGGTACGCCTTTTTGCTTAAGAACGTCCAGGGCGAAGATAGTACGCTTTGAGATTTGTTCGACTTCTTCCTCTGCCACAACCGCCCTGATGTTGAATTCCAGCCGGGAGACGTTGGGCATTTCCATGATATACATCTGCACGCCAGAGTCCCGCACGCCGGTCAGAAAGTGGACGTTACGGCCCAGACGATCCAGCTTGTAAACAATCAGTACCGCCCGGCCCTTGCCGTTCGGGTCAAGCTCTTTGGCAAGGTCCAGGGCGGCCAGTACTTGCGTCCTGAATTTGGTGCGGGAGCCCTTACCGGATTCGATGTCTACAAACTCCTGGTAAACCTCCCAGCCTTTTTCTTCACACAGGGCGGCCACTGCCCTTTGCTGGCCTTCCAGGCTAAGCCCTGACTCCTCCTGTTTTGAGGTACTGACCCGATAATAGGGTATGGCGTAAATGGGTTCACTCATGGTCAATCCTTAAGGGCCACCCGAAGGCGACCGTATTTCTCTCTCGGTTATGCGTCTAAGAGCATCAATAGGGGCTTGGCCTGCAAAACCGCTTTTACGTTGAGTTTTCTCAAAACTCATACAGATAGGCGGAATTGAGAAAATGCATTTGAGATGGGTTTTCGAGAACCTGAAGCCCAGTGTTTTCGGGGCTTAGGATGCAGTGAAAGACGCTATCTCAAACGTTGGGAATCGAGAAGTCAGCATGAAAAATTCCCGTTATTTATACGACGATAACGACTTATTGGTTTTTCTTTGCAGATCAGCAGGTTAGGGCGCTTTTCTGACGTGTTGGCCTTTTTGCAGGCCGAGGCCCCAATAAACTATGTCGGCTTTCCCACATGGCGTTGATAGCTTCAGCATCGGTTTCAAACCCTGTTTTGTGTATGAATGTACCGCTTTCAGGCATATCCTCATTCCTGATAAAGCTAATTACATACCCCCTAAATCCTGCATTGCCTATAGCTCTATCTTTATAATAAAAAACACCCGCACAACCCATGGGTCTATGTTGCCGAACTTCTATCTTGAATACTCCATCGTCGTATTCTCCTAGATTGGACAAATCATCATTACCCACGGCATTCAGAAGCTCTAATATCTTTTTATTCCTATATGTTTTATTCACTTCAGTTACTTCCTTAATTTATGCAGCTGCGTCGGGTTGCTGGATAAACTGAATCGGGTTTTCAAGGGAGATAAACCCGGCGTTGAAAAAATTCCTTTCCGGGGTCAGCACGTCGTATCCGGCCAGTTCGGCAAAACCGGCTATATTGGTGGGTAGTTCTGCACTGTTCCGGAAGTGGCGGCGGCTCATCATCCGGCCACGGTGATAGGCACGCATCAGGTTGTTGGCTAACTCTGGATTGTCAGCGATGGTTTTGACGGTGAGTTCCTGCCCCTTTCTACGGACGGCAATGACCCTGCCGGTCGGGGACACGCACTCAACCTTGATGGAATGGGAAACAAAATCCCACAGCCAGTGGGGGGAACTTTCTGAAACGATCTTGTTGTTCTGGAGCACCAGTGATGCCCTCGGGTCGTTCAGTGAGTAGAAAACCTCGGAATAGTTCTTTTGATTGGTCGTCATCTGACCATTCTCCTATTTAGTGTCGCTTTTTGGGTGTGATTGGACGAATAACGCCCAATGTCACAAACAAACATTGCTCGGCAAAGCAAATGTCACAAACAGACTGTACCACGCTTAGGTAAATGTCACAACTAAACACCCGTTTACTTGTGACATAACGAAACTAAAAACCTATTAGATATCTCAATATGTCAATATAAAACCAGTAATTTCATATAATGAATATTTTATATAACTAATAATTATATATTTTGTAATTTGTAATACAGATTACAAAAATACAAACGCAATTAAGAATCAATGATTTTTAAGGTCAAAAAAAACCGCCCTGAAAAGGCGGCTTTAATGAACGGGCGGCAAAACGCCCATTCCCCTCGAAAAGTTCACGCTGTACTGTTTGCTTTGAGCTGATCCTCTGACGTGTACCGGTAGCCATGTTTTTTCAGCAATCGCTCTATATCTATTTCATTGGGAGACTCAGCAACAAAATCGCCGTAGTAGTAGGTGGCGCCCAACTTGTGCATCAGCTCTTTCATATCATCGATGTAGTTGGCTGCTTCAGCTAACTGAACTGACAAGTGATTAGCCACGCTATCGTCCTCAACAACCAGGTAAACGCAGTTGGCTGCTTTTCGTAATTCTTTTGTGTTCATTCAGATTTCTCTTTTCCTGCTAACTCATGCCTGATACTGGCTACCCAGTCGTCAGTAATCTTTGCGGCGCCCAATAGTTCGATATAGTTGGTGTAGTCGCCATACCATTTTTTCATCAGCTTTGCGTTCTTGCGCATTAACTCAGCCTGTTGTGCCAGGCCATAAAGGAGCATCATCTTTTCGTGTCGGGTTCGGTGCTCTTCCAACCCTTCCTTACAGTAAGAGCAGTACCACGTACCATGGTTAGGCGCTGCGGGGTCTTCAATGAAGGTATCCGGCCACTCTTCTCTCGGATAAAACCGTGTAGCGCCAATCCATTCATCCAGATCAAACTTACTGGGGTCTTTCTGTTTTGAATCGTGGGTATGTGGCGCAAGTCCATACTGAGGTAAGCAAGGATCGCCGTCAGGATCGGTGCAATGTTCACATGCCATATCGATTAGCCTTTATTCAGTAAATCCAATAGCCCAGTATCGCAACGACCTAAATAGAACTTACTTTCTTTAGCCCAGAGTTCACCGCTTTTCAGCATTACTGTTAAGCTGGTTTTGTCATAGCCGCCTGTAACACCTGCGCTTGCGGGTTCAATCATCTTATCCAAAGTGGACACATCAACCTTTTTCTCTATGTCGTAATTTTCATCACAACCAAGGGCATTGTTTATATATTCGCTTTCAGACCAGTGAACGATGATTTCTTTGATGTCATCCAGGCTTTTAACTTGATTCATTTGCAACCTTTTGAACTCTCTTGCCCAGCCAGTTCATTACTGACGTAGCCATACTGCTCGCCGAGTTAAAACGAATCCGGTAAGGCAACCGCACGAACAAACCACATAGTACCCTGCTGGAGATTGGTTTTAGCCAGAGCAAGGCATCGTCTTGATTCCTGTATTTGTTCTTCAGTTAGCCCGTCAGTCGGAGCGAAACGCTGCTGACTCTCACGTAAAGCACCTACCTGGTTAAGCAACTCTTGTGTTTCTTCAGCGTGGGCCTTGATCTTATTCATCAGGTCAATTTCTTTTTGACTAAGGTCACGGTAGCCTTTGATTTTCGTGTGTTGGTCTTTCATTGTGTAAGCCCTTGTATGGCAGTCGTTTAAGGAGTGTTTTTGAGGCAAAAAAAACCGCCGTGTATGTGGGGGAAGGAGGAATCCACACGGCGGGGGAATAAAGTTAAAAACTCAGCAAACCAACTACGTCGCCCGGAACAAACGCTTTATGCTGAGGGAAGGGTATATAAAGGAGTCATGCCCCGAACGACGCACGACCATTAGGCAACAGTTTTTTCAGTCCGAACAGGAAAAAAACTTTTTAGGCTCTTGCTGGAGCAACTTTTCGTTCCATTGGGCATTTGGCACTTTATTTTGTGTGCGCAAAACTCCCCCTGTTAACTTGGAAGTGGTTTCGAGACATATCCGACCAAACGACCACTACAGCATACCCTTTGCTTTCAGCCACTCCCCGACCTCAGCATGAGAGAAAGTTTTCTCTTCTCCTGATTCGATACGGGTCTGGGCTTCCATAGACTGCTGATACAGAGCTGCCTTCGCTGCCATAGGTGCTGAGGGTGCGACCATATAGATATTATCAGCCTCTATATCTTGCGGTGCTGGTAGGGGCTCCCCTTCCAGCATGGTCGCCGCTATCAACTCGTCCAGGCAGTCTACTGCTTCACACAAAGCCTGTTGCAGGGTTTTCCCTTCTGTCGCACCCCAGCCAAAGCAAGGAAACTTAACCAGGTAGCTGTTTTCGCATCTGGTAATGTAAGCAGGATATTGAAGTTTCATTTTTTCCTCCGTTCTTCATCCAACTACCCTACCACGGCCTAAAAAATAATTTAAAACACCATTTTCAGGCGCTCTGCAACAGTCCCCGCTTTTACGGGGACTCCCATGACGCAACTGATACACGGCGACTGTCTGGAAAAGATGGCCACCCTGCCCGATGGCTCTGTAGACCTTATTCTGGCTGACCCGCCCTACGGCACGACTCAGTGTAAATGGGATGTCGTTATCCCGCTGGAACCGATGTGGGAACAGCTGAAACGGATCATCAAACCCAATGGCGCCATTGTCATGACCGCTGCGCAGCCATTTACCACTATCCTGATCGCCTCCAACATGAAAATGTTCAAGTACCATTGGGTGTGGGACAAGAAAGCTGTAACCGGCTTCCTGAATGCCAAAAAGCAACCTTTACGCAGGGTGGAGGACGTTTGCGTTTTCTATAGTAAGCAGGTGTCCTATAACCCGATCATGACGGTCAGGGGCAAGCCCAAAAAGAAAGTAACCAGCGGCCAGAGTAGTGTTTATGGCAACTTCAGCCGTAAAGAGGCTTTTAATAATGTGTATTACCCGACGCAGATCATTGAGGCGACAAGTAGCAACATGCACATACACGACGGTCGTTGGCATCCTACCCAGAAGCCTGTCGCCCTGATGGAGTACCTGATTAAGACGTACACCAGTGAAGGAGAAACGGTGCTGGACTTCTGTATGGGCTCAGGCACGACTGGTGTCGCTGCTGTCCAGACTGGAAGGCACTTTATCGGCATTGAAAGGGATGGTGACTATTTTGGTATCGCCCGGGAGCGGATCAGCCAGGCGAGCGTAACAGCTGAGGCGGGTTGATGGATTCTTGTACGGCTCAGCTACCTGACACTAAATAATACCAGTAGTAAAATACTGGTATCAAATGATACTACTACCGGTAGTTTATCTTACCGGATGGAATGGTGCAACCGGTTTCAGATACCCAACCGATACCGGCTGCACCAAAACCGTCAGGCACTCGCCTGCAGTCCGGCCATCATTTCCCGGCACGCTATCGCCAGTGACAAAGCCCGGTTGCCATAAGTGACAAACGAATAATCCCGGGTGCGCTGGCGGCGACGACCATGGTGGTCTTCCATCCAGCTGGCCCGCCAGCCCGCTGCCTCACCCTTGCGGTTCTTGAACGGGCAGACCCCGACAATGCCCGAGGCACTGCGCACCGTTGGGCGGGTGCGGGGCTTGAACCGCCCTAACCGCTGCAATTCAGGCAGTGACAGTTCATACTGTCGTGCGGCCAGATACGCCTTATACAGACTGCCATGCTCTCTGGCACTGAAATAGGTCTGCTTGCCGTGGCGGCCACCTTCCCAGACCCGGACACATTGGGCCTGGTGGTTAATGCTCAGACGGGGCTCTAACTCACTCATCAGCTCAACCTGATATTCAACGTCGGTTGCCAGCGTAGTGGCTGGGCGGCGTAGGGATTAAACGGGCGGCGGTTGTCGTTTTCTTCCTGGTCCGGTTCCGGTTCGGCCGGCGCAGTGACCTCGGCGCCCATGCCGTCTAATAAGTCGATCAGCTTCACCATGGCCTGATCACTCAGAAAAGCGGTGTTCTCCGGCATGTGCTTTTCAGCAATGATCTTGATCCCGGCAATTTCAATCCGGCGAAAACGGGGCTCCGGCTGCTCCGGCAAACCCTCACGCAGTTGCCGGACAAATTCCAGTGTGTCAGTCATCGGTATCCAGCTCCCGGGAACAACGGTCAAGGGCATCCAGGTAAGCGGCGGTGTCCTCGCCCTGAATCACCACCACGGCAGCAACGGGCTGCTTTTCACTGCCGTCCTGATCCTTGTAAGCGGCCACGGACAGCGTTCCCACGCCTTCATCCAGCATTGTTCCCACCACCTCACTGAGGGGCTGCGAACCCTTCAGGCTCAGCAAGCATTCAAGACTCATGCTCTGACTCCTTATGCTCTTCCGGCGCATACTCGTCCAGCAACGCATGAAAGCGGCTGTTAAATTCCGAATAACGCTCTTCGTCGGTACTGCGCAGGCGGCACATCGTCTTGATCAGCTCATTGACGTTGAGCATCAGCACGCATTCGGAGACTGTGCCTTTAAAGCCGTTCAGTTCTTGGTGGTTAATTAATGTGGGCATCATTAAGTCAGGATAAAGGGGAAAACAGGGGAAGCCGCCACCGGCTGAATGACGGTGACGGTATGAGCGGTTGGCAAACACTCATGGGGTTATTTTGGCAAAAAACCGACAGAGCGCAATGCGAGCAATAGCGTATTGCGGCAACGGCTTCTAGCAGAACACACAGAACTTGTCGGGCGGTATGTAAAGCGACACCTCGCCGGTTTCCGGGCAGATAATCTCCTGGGGCGTGCGGTCATACACACTGTTGTATTTTTTCAGCTTGCCCGGATCGCTGAATACCTGCTCATAGGTTCCCAGTACTTCCAGGTGTTCCAGACTGGCGAGCGTGTCACGGCACTGCTGACCCACCAGCCGTACCAGTGCCAGGGTTTTATCAGCGCCCTTGCCGAGTTTTTTCAGTACCGGGGTCTTGGTCAGGGACAGCTCCGGCTTGCCTTCTTCGTCAACGTGGTCATGAACGGTTAATTCGATGCGGAACGTGTCCAGATCGGGGCAGAAGGTTACAACGTCTTCGTACATTACAGAGTCCATGGTGAGGGTCAGGCGATGGATTTGATTTGTTTGGCGTTCAGGGCTTGATGCCAGATTTTGACACCCCTCACATGCCCAAACATTGATGAAACACCTCTGCCTATATCTAAGTAAGCAGGAGCGTAATTTCCTTCTGGCAGATATGACGACTCAACCTTTATATCGCCATCAAGAGCTAAACGTGCCTTTGACGATCCTACGGATAAGGTAAATCGGTGTTCTTGTGTATTGTCGAACGATATAGGTGTTCTATTATTTTGCCCCCAGATAAAGGATTTTGCGCCTGATGATGTATAGGTAAGCCCTGTTATTGGTGCTCTCCAGGACACAGGTCTACTAAATGAATTAGAGGTATAGCCAAGAAGAGAACTGCAATGGCTTATTGTGAAGTCACCAAGATAATTCGGGACATTGTTTGCATAGGTGACACTAAGTTGGTCAGTTACTCTGGTTGCTGGTTCGCCTTCGGTTGGTATATAACTAGAGGGAAATGGTAATTCTTCAAATTGGTAACAGAAAGCTGCTACATGATCTCCTATAGTTGCTGAAGTACCTCCACTAGGGTTATTCCTGTCAGTGGCATAAATGTCAATAGAGCCTCTATCTTCACTAGACTCTAGTGAAGTTTGAGTAGCTGTGATGCAGAGAATATTATTTTTAATTTTAACCACATCATAGGCTTCAACTGTGGCTAATAAAATCTCTTCTGTCTCTAAATCGTATACCACATATTTATTTAACCAGTTCCCTGAAAATCCAAATTGAAGCCTGATAGCTCCTAAATCTATTGATGTGTTATCTAAGTCTATAAATGCTGTAATAGAATACTTAGTGTTGCTTTTTATACCTCTGTAAATCACGCTCCCAGCGATGATATTAGACTGACTATTATCCCGCTTTTCCATGATAGGAGCAGGATTATTTAAAAGTAGTTTTTCAGTGTAAGCCACTAGCTCTGATCCGTTATGAACTCTAGGCTCTGTGGAGTTTTCTAATAAATTTGTACTCTGTCCTTCAATCAATATCCCTTCACGCTCAAATCTCGGCTCATGCTCCTCAGCCAGAGTCAGGACTCCTGACTTATTGATATAAGTAGCTTTTGACGCTCTGGTAAATTCAGTAAAACCAAACCCCTCTTTCAAATGAATATCAGAGGTCAAAGGCAACCAAACATCAGGGTGCGGTACAGCGTATTCCTGATGATTGTCTACGTGATAATTAAGGTCTTTGACCGCTGTCGCCAGCGCATCATATTCTGAGTTAAACCGGGCAATCAGGGCTGCTGTAGCGTCCACCAAATCCTGCATATAGTCAGGCAATGCGGGAACGGTTCCGGAGGGTATTGAGTGGCCCGCAGGCGTTTGATCTTGCAAGCTGTTGTCCTGTAAACGTCATTGATAGACGGACGTTACAAACAGTCGCAAAGTCGGGCAGTTAAAGTTTTTTTTAAAAAAAAGCCGGTCTGAAAGAAACAGACCGGCCAATCCTATCTACGTCAACGACCGTCGAGAGAGGTCATCAAGTCATTACCAGATTACAGGGAAGTAATTAAAGGTGCGGCTATCTTGCACACCTTTTGATCATGACGCCATAGGCAATTAAACTCACTGCCATTTTTCTGAGTAAGCACGATGGATATTTTCAAGCGGCAAGAATTAGTGTTTGGTGAGCTGGCTGCATGCCTACGGGACTTCACCCCCACAGTCACCAACTATTTAGACCTGTGTCACCTGTGTCTGCTGTATAACGCTCGGCTGGCAATGAAAATCATGGATTTTGAACACCTGATTAAGCTACGACTGACGTATGTGGTGTTTATGTTTAACTTCGTGCTACTGGCTGGATTTATCAGCCTGATCAATACCGCTTGGCCGGCAACGATCCCCAGTCAACTCCACCTGATCAGTACAGTGATACCGCTGTGTGTTGCCCTGTTCCTGTTCATTCAGGCGTTTAAGCTGCACACCACCATAGGATTCCGGCAACAGGAAGCATTAGACATCCTGGACAGGATCGACATCGTGAAAGGGAAGCTAAGGGAAAACGACAAGGACGCTGACGTGTGGTTGGCTGGATACATCAAACAGGAATTGATTCATCTGGGCGTGATGCACCCAGCAACAGAACTAAAAAGCCCGATACGATGATCGGGCTTAAACTGCATGGGAATGGATAAGACTAAAAATCAATCAAGAATAGCTTTGGCCTGAGCATTCAGGACATCTGTCACCCACTTTGACAGATGCTTATAGCCTTGCTTTTTTGCAGCGGCTTCCCATTGTGCCTTATGCTCTGGCACTGCTCTTTGTCGGAGCCAGTCTGTCGCAGGAGCGTCAAACCGGACACCGTTCTGATTACCCTCCGGCGCTCCCCTTTTAACCTGCTGTTTTGCCACTTCAGTTGCCCGTAAAAACCAATATACCGCCGATAAGAAAAGCTGTTAAAACAGCCAAGCCCAAAGGTATGACGATGTTGTGAAACCAATTTTTTTGAGTAAGTTTCATAATTGCTTGTCCCATTGATCGTATCCGTAACATATATGTTATTGTAGATAGTGGAGGGGAAACCCCTCCATACTAAACGATTTTCTGAATAAGTTCTGAAAACCAGCTCCAGAACTCTTTTATCTCATTCATCCAACCAGCTATTAAAGCCGCTAAACTGCCAAGATAAAGGCTAAACCGCTTTGCTCTGCTCCATCGTCCCTCCTTGTTTTTAGGCTTTAGGTTTAACTGTTCTTCGTACCATTGGATTTGCAAATCCAATACTCGTTCCTGCTTATCTGCAATTCTTTGCGCTTGCAGTTGTTGTTCTTCGGTCTTATCCATACCGCCCTCACTGGCTAACGTGATTCTTATTATACTGACCTATTTGGTTGTTGCAACAACTAAATAGTAATATTTACAAATTGAAGCCACAAAAAACCCGACACTAAGGTCGGGCTTTCCTGCAATTCCGCTTAACTTTCCAGCTTCAGCGGTGATACCTCTATCTCCACGTCTGGCAACTGCTCAAACGCTGGCAATTCCGTACACCTGACGTTTCGCACGTAGTTTTTGAAGTTCAGCTTTTCGATGCCAGGCCAATAGTCATTAGTCCACTGTGGTTCGGCTTCCAGATTCAGGCTGATACAGGTATCAATACGATCCTGAATAGCGTCTGCTGGTAACGGCATACCCCAGTCGATAAAAGCCACAATAACGGGTAACAGTAACAGCTCTACACCCATGCTCACTCTCCTTTTGATGAATGAGCCTGCATTATTTCGGGCTTCAGCCGGTCATACCCCTAAAACAAATTTTCAGAACTCTACAAAATATGCCCCAAACAAATGCCAACGATTGCAGCCACAAACCCCATTAACAGCATCTTTGTAGCGGGTGATATTTTAAGTTTGTTCATGATCCCTCCGTTGGCCTCAAGTATATCTCTTTTAAGCGGCTCCCAGTGCTTCATTAGCCCAATCCAGTTCATCACTACCAGCATCACCACCAGCAACCCCAGCGGGGATATAGTCCACCAGCTGTGCGAAACAGTAGGTATCGAAAATATCAGGGGATTTAATGCCGTCACTGCGCATCTGTTCTTTTGACTTCAGTTTCCATTGTCCGTACTCATTGAAGCTGTACGGTATCCTGACAAACTGTTCTATGGTTTTTTCACGGATAACCGGATCACCAGCGTACAACCCTAACCTTCCGTCTCTCAAAGCTTCCATCGTGTAGACTGCCGCCATAGTACGCTCATTGGTGAAACGCTTTTTAGCGGCTTTAGAGTGCGGTGGACGACCCCAATGAATTCGCACCACGTTCAGTCCCAGCTTTTCAGCTTCCTGTGCCATCGACAGACCATAGCCGTCGCTGTCGATGCCAAATGTGATATTCGGGTAACTGGGTGCGATGTCATGGCAGTAACGGGCAAACTTAACAGCATCAACACCCCTTGCCATTTCCATAACCAATACCGGCTCGATAATTCGCTCGCTATCCATACCCGACACCTTACAGATATGCAGGACGGATGAATCCCGAGCCTCACCACCAGCTACGTCACACAATGCCAGATAGCCCCACTCGTCTTTATGCTCTATCTGGTGCTTAAAGCCGCCATCGACCAGCTTACGGTTAATGAGATAACCAGATAAATTATCCGGAAAAATGCCCCTCACTTTGATGCAGTACTCCGGACTATCCACGCCGCCATACTCTGCCCTTTTCTCACGGATAAACTTGTCCGTAACAAAGGGTGATAATTCACTGTTAAGAGCCAGTGCCGTGTATATGCCGTTGGGATTATTGGCTGATTTCTTCAGACGGAAATGTGATTCGTAAAAGTGTCCGGTATTTCGGGTGGGCTGACTGAGCATTAACATACGGTTGTTTGCTTCCGTTAAAGCGCCTCTCATGACCCCCATCGCTTTATCAGAAACACCACTCGCCTCATCAACCACTATTAAATAGTCCGCACGGTGATTACCCGCCAAACTCTCCTCGTTGCCTTTGGAGCAAGTTTTACCCATGATCTGCCAGACACCTTTAAAGCCTTTCAGGTAAAACGACTGTGACGTAATAACGCCATAAGGCTCTAACCACGGGTGTACTTCGCAAATCTTTGACCAGACCCGTTTAATGTACGCAAAGACGACGTTTCTCACCTGATCAATGTTATTGGCGGTTAACATGATCAGGCTTTCACGGTGACAAAGTAAAAACCACAGCACCAAGCAGGCTGTTAAATGACTCTTACCCGTTCCGTGGCCGCTGGCTACACTGACATTAGCCCCGACCGGCGTCAGGGCTTCAATGATGTCTACTTGCTGATAACTCGGATCGAAGTCGCAAACATCAACGCACCACAGTAGCGGGTCTTCCTGAAAGCTCGCTGCAAAGTCTTCATAACGTGGATCATGGACAATGGTTCGGTTCTTTTTTTTCGCCATTGCTACATGCCCATATCTTCATTCAGGGCTTCCAGCTCTTTTTCACGGCGTTTTAGGAACTCTTCCCGCTCCTGTCGTTTACGCTCACGGATTTCAGCGGCTTTTCTGGCAATATCGTCTGCGCTTACACCACCACCCTCGAAACTTTCTTCTGCTTCTGTCGCAAGCTCGACCTTGACCATGGCGGCCAGTGTGACCGGTAGCGGTATTAACAGGGCTTCCAGCTGTAGACCGGCTTCAATGGCGGTCAGATCACCGCTATTAAGTTGGGTAATGACAGTTTGTGTATGCGCTTGCTGGTCAGCTTTACTAAGCAATGGACTTTGTAGCAGATCATCCTTTTGCTTCATTAGCTGCGCTACTCTGCCCAGTAGACGGTCAATGACGTTATCTACGTCCGGTATGGAGCGTTTGGTTTCCTCCTTACCGCCTTCAGACCCCACCTCACGGTTAAACTCAGTAACCGGCAGGGACAGAAAGGCATCCTTGTTTTCATCACCACAATCCTTTCGTATCTGGTCGTACTCTTTCTGTTTTTTGATTGCTCTGGCAAGCTGCATCCTTGCCACTCTCAGCTCATAGTCAAGGTGGTCTATCTCTGCTGCTTGATCCCAGATCGCTAAATCTTCATCAGAAAAAAAACGGGAATAGATACCGTGCGTTGCTGCGTTGCTATTCCCTTTCGGTGCGCCGCCAGGGGGTTCACGACGACCACCCCGCCGTGATGGAGCAGTTGGAGCAGTTTTCTTAACTGGAGCAGGTTCAACCGGAGCAGTTGGAGCAGTTTTTTTTGCTACAGTTCGGGGGGTTGCCCGTGGCTTTGGTTGTTTCGGGGATGCAGGGGGAGCAGTGGGGACTGCTCCAGATGGGTGCTCTCCTTCCGCACACTGCCGGTTGTATTCTTCAATTTTCGGCTTGCGCAGGTATCGC